>CAJBRY010000224.1 GCA_903958085.1 uncultured Geobacteraceae bacterium | reverse complement strand
TCGCCATGAATAGCGGGCTCACGAATGAAGTGAAGCAATACATGAAAGAGCAGGGCATAGACTTCCCCACGCTGAACGATCCCGATGGCAGCATCTCCGCAGCGTGGGGTGTACATGCCGTACCCGCCAGTTTCATCATCGCACCGGATGGAAAGATACAATTCGTCGAAGTGGGTTACACGACGGAGATAGGACTCAGGCTGAGGCTGTGGTGGGCGGGGATCTGATACCTGCTTAAAGATGTAACGATTGCGCCAGTTTGCCAAGACCTGTTAATAGCACTACCATTGGCTCACTTAAACGCATCGAAAGAAGATCATGGCACACTCAATCATGGCATCTACAACGGCCAGCATCTCTGAATTAAAGAGAAATCCAATGGCTACCGTTGCTGCTGGAGATGGCTTCCCCGTAGCGATCCTCAACCGTAACGAACCCACCTTTTACTGCGTTCCCGCCAAGGCCTATGAAGCGCTGATGGACAAGTTGGAAGATTCCGAACTCAACGCCATTGCCGACATGCGCCTGAAAGACGGCAAACGCCCAGTCAAGGTGAAGTTGGATGAGCTATGAACTGAGCTTCCACCCCGACGCATTGGCGGAGTGGAAAAAACTCGACGGCTCAGTGCGCGAGGTATTCAAGAAAAAACTCGCCGAACGTCTGCACACTCCGCGCGTCCCTTCCTCCAAACTTTCCGGCAACAACGACAGATACAAAATAAAACTGCGCGATGCAGGCTATCGCTTGGTGTATGAGGTGCGTGACAAGGTGCTGATGGTCGTGGTGGTCGCCGTGGGTAAGCGTGAGCGGAATGCGGTTTACAAGATTGCAGCGGGTCGGTGAGTGTTACGCCAGATGGTATAACTGTTCCGCATACATGGCGGTTGATCGGCCAAAGGAGACCGTGGAGGTTAGTAGATGCTGGGGAAATTTCAGATTGCAGTGACGTCCGCTTCAAATCAGGAGCAGTCGTTGGCACTAATTATTACTGTCAGTCGAAATTGCAGTCCGTAGCGGAAACCACTATTGCGATGCAAATAATCTGCTCTATCGTTGATATGCAATGCAGATTTGCACAGGAATTTGACGCGAGATATTTGTATATCGTATTGTCGGAGGGGAAGTGATCATGGATACTTCAAAGAGCACGGCTGAAATGCCTATCCTTCACCCTTGGCGCTTCATATGAGGAAACGCGCCAGTACATTAGTCTCATGACCAATTTAGTCGCTGCTCCATTTTTGTATCAACATATAGCCCATACCCAACTATTGAAGGAGTTACGAATGAACTTTCCGGTAAGAATGGTTGTTTTTTTGATTTCTGCGACGGTCGGCACTTCGGCCAATGCTGATTATAGAAACACTTCCGGCAGTAAAGAAGCCGCAATTAAGCGCTCAGGAGCTTACCGCCAAGAATTTGATCGACGTATGAGCGGAAAAACAAGCTTTGCAAATACTGCCGCCGGCCTTCAGCAACTTCAATCACTGCTTCAGGGCCCTCCTGGAAAACTCGAACCAAACCCCGGAAAGTCTCTTGAAGAATATATGGCAGACTCGGTTATAGATAGTCTTGAGAGTGGCAAATCAATTC
>CAJBRY010000223.1 GCA_903958085.1 uncultured Geobacteraceae bacterium | reverse complement strand
TCAAACTGCACGAGGGTACTGTAAAATCCCGGTTATTTCGGGCAAGAGATGCAGTTAAGGACTGCATGAAAAAGGCCTTGGGATCAATATGATCAACCACGCTGAAATACATAGTCGCCTGGCAGCCTACTGCGGAGGAGATCTTGATGCATCTGAAAGCATAAAGGTTGCAGAGCATCTTGCCGAATGTCATCTCTGCCGCTCTGAACTGGCAGACCTGCAGACATCCATGCGTCACATCCGCAGCACACCGGAAGTTGATCCACCACAATGGCTGACCACACGCATCATGGCACGATTACAAGAACAGCAAGGCGAAAAGCGCAACTGGTTCCAGCGTTTATTCTTTCCTCTTCACTTAAAACTCCCGCTTGAACTGATGGCGCTTTTTGTCGTCTGTATCAGTGGCTACTATCTGTCTCAAACAGTTGAGACAAACCTGGAGCAGAGTGCGCAGCAAAAGTCACAGGAGACTCCTGTACAGCAGCAGATACCGATGCCGCAGCAACCCAAAGCAAAAGAATCCGTCGCTGAAGAAAAATCAATTGCCCCTCAAACTAAATATGACAAAACCTCACCTCATGAAGAAGCCAGACAACCTGCACTGATGGCCACACCAGCATATGCTCCTCCCCCCTCTGCGATCAGGAACGAAGAGAAAGTTCTCCATGAAAGCAGTGCAAAAAATTATGCCGCACCGGCGGCAAAGTCGGACGCAGCAGGGTATTCGACTGAGACGACCTCTCCTTCAAAACAGATCATTCGGCGTTCTGAAAGATTGAACAGCACCGATGTTCAATCAGCGCCTGCGGCTATGAACTCTCTCAAAACCTCAAAAACTATGCGTCCGCCGACAGCTAACATTCGTATGCAAATGACCGAACCGGCAGCAGCTAGAGAAGCAGTCAGGTTAGCAGCGGTCAAATGTGGGGGATTAGCGGCAGATAATAGTTCAAGAGCAACAAATGAAAGACAGATCACTATTTCTCTCCAGAAACATCGCCTTCCTGAGTTTATGAGTCACCTCGAAAAACTTGGCAAAATCATTGAGCAGCCTACAGTAAAAGAAATTTCTGGCACAATTGAAGTTGTCATCAGCTGGTAGATTGATTAAAAAATCTGCTGTTTTTCATCCATCTCAGGGTTCATGCAAAAAAAATCACAAAATAAAAATAATCGGGAACTTTTTACCCTCTCCTCCTGTCAAAGATATCAACAACACCATTTCCCAAGGAGGAAGAGATTATGAAAACCATCGTAGCAGCACTTTTTGCAATCATTTTGAGCACTGTACAGGTATGGGCTGGAAGTATTGGAGATGCCGTAGATGTAAGGATTGTAACTGATAGCGGAAGCAATTTGCCTACCTACCCTGTCAAGATGCGAAGTAGTTTGAAAAAAGTTTATGCCGAAGCTGTAAAGGGAGAAAACTACCGAATAGAGGTGCGTAACAAGCTTGATCGCAGGGTGGGGCTTGTAATTGCGGTAGATGGTCGAAACATAATCAGCGGTGGCAAATCCTGGCTGAAAAGCAACGAGCGGATGTATATTCTCGAACCGTACGGAAGCGGTGAGTTCTCAGGGTGGCGCTCAAGTCAGGATCGCATAAACCGATTCTACTTTACTGATGTTCCCGATTCATACGCCTCTGCCTTTGGTGACGAAAGTGCAATGGGGGTAATAACGGTTGCGGCCTATCCGGAAATTCGTCGTTACGAACCGCCGCCACAAATTCAGTCACATTCAGCTCCATCCTGGAAGCGTGACATGGCTGAAAAAAGTGCTCGCCACGGATCTGCTCCTGCCGCCCCCTCACCTTCTTCCGTTATGCCTGCCGGTGAAGCATCGCAAAACAGGTCTGCAAAATCGGAACTTAAATCTATGGACAGCGCAGGAACAGGCTATGGTCATTCGGAATATTCACCTGTGCAAACGGTGGCTTTTGAAGCGGAAAGAAAAGCTGTTGAAACAATTCATTTCAAATATGAATGGCGTTCAACACTTTACAAACTGGGCATACTGCATCGTGAACACACACCAAAGCAGCCTGCAAATCGGCTTTGGGACAACGGCGGCTACGCTCCACCGCCACCTTGCCGTTCCTGAGAAATATTTTATAACTTCAGCATAACGCCCCGTCTCCTTTCGGAAACGGGGCGTCACCATTTCATATCTCAAGGGGTTCTATCCAGCAATAACAATTACCAGATCTTCTTTTTCTACCTTCTCACCTTCTTTGAATCTGACATCAGCCACTGCACCATCAGTTTTGGCCTTGATATTGGTCTCCATCTTCATCGCCTCTGTCACCATCAGAACATCGCCAGTCTTGAAGACGTCACCGGCTTTTACATTCACTTTCAATACTTTGCCCGGCATAGGTGCGCCAATATGGTTCGGATTGCCTTTATCGGCTTTCTCACGAACAGCCTGATCGCTCTGTACCGATTGATCGCGAATGACAACTGATCTGTTATTGCCGTTCAACTCAAAATATACGGTTCTGGTTCCATCACTCTGCACTTTTCCAACTGCATTAAGCTTGATGATCAGGGTCTTCCCTGCTTCAATATCCAGAGAGGTTTCCTGACCCGGCTCAAGACCATAGAAGAAAATTGGGGTTGGAATAACTGAAGTGTCAGAAAATTCAACGCGATGGCGGTCGAATTCAGGATATACATTCGGATATAGAATAGCAGAAACCAGTGCGCGGTCATCAATGCGATGCCCCAACTTTTCCTCCAGCTTCAATTTCTCTTCATCAAAATCAACCGGCTCAAGCAGTTCGCCCGGACGGCAGGTTATCGGCTGTTCACCTTTCAATATTATCTTCTGTAGTTCTTCCGGCCATCCCTGATATGGCTGCCCAAGCATCCCTTTGAACATTCCTACAACCGACTCCGGAAATGCAAGGTCTTCCTTGGAGGTAAAAACGTCTTCCGGCTCCAGGTTATTCTTAACGAGGAACATTGCCATATCGCCAACTACTTTTGATGATGGAGTAACTTTCACAATGTCACCAAACATCATATTGACTTTGCGGTACATCTCCTTGCAATCATCCCAACGCTCAATAAGACCCAAACCCGCAACCTGAGGCTTATAGTTTGAATACTGACCACCAGGTATTTCGTGGTGATAAACCTCAGCAGTGCCACTCTTGAGGCCAGACTCAAAAGGTGAATAATAATCTCGGACTGTTTCCCAATAGTTAGCCAACTTTTGCAATCCCGGAGCATTTACCATTGGATCCCGCTCACTTCCCTCAAGGGCTGCAACAAGTGCGTTCAGGTTAGGCTGAGCGGTCAGACCAGAGAGCGACGAAAGCGCAGCATCTACTATATCTACACCAGCCTCGCTAGCCTTAAGCAGCATGGCACTGCCGTTGGACGAAGTATCATGAGTATGCAGATGAATAGGAATACCTATATTTTCTTTTAGCGCTTTGACCAGTTTATAGGCAGCCAGCGGCTTGAGCAGACCTGCCATATCCTTGATAGCCAGGATATGAGCGCCCATGTTTTCAAGCTCTTTTGCCATATTCACATAATATTCCAGCGGGTATTTGTCACGTTTTGGATCGGTTATGTCACCGGTATAACAGATCGCTGCTTCGCAGATTTTACCTGATTTACGAACAGCATCCATTGCCACTTTCATACCGGTTGTCCAGTTTAGTGAATCGAAAACACGGAAAATATCGACACCGGAATCGGCGGCTTCTTCAACGAACTTTTGAACCACATTGTCTGGATAATTTGTATATCCAACCGCATTGGAACCTCGCAACAACATCTGGAACAGGATGTTTGGAACCAACTCTGATAATTTATGCAGTCTCTGCCACGGATCTTCCTTCAGAAAACGCATTGAAACGTCAAATGTCGCACCACCCCAACATTCCAGTGAAAACAGCTCTGCACCGAGATACGAGGTAGGTTCTGCTATTTTGAGGATATCGTAACTGCGTACGCGAGTTGCCAAATTTGACTGATGGGCATCGCGCATAGTGGTATCGGTAATAAGCAGCTTTTTCTGTTCCAGAATCCACTTGGAGAGCCCTTCAGCCCCCATCTGCATAAACAGATCTTTGCTGCCAGCCGGACGCGGTCTTTTTGTATCCACAAACGGCGTGCGCGCTTCAATCAATTCAGCTGATTTAAGAGGCTTTACTACGCCAGGCGAGCCGTTCACAATAACCTCACCAAGGAAGTTTAGCACCTTGCTGGCGCGATCCTGTTTTTCCCTGAAGCGAAGCAGTTCCGGGTGTTTCTCGATAAAAGATGTATCGCACTGTCCTTTTTGAAAGACTGGATGGGTGATAACATTTTCAAGGAAGCCGATGTTGGTTTTTACACCTCTAACCCGGAATTCCTGAAGGGCACGATTCATAATATTTGATGCGTCGTTGAAGGATAGTCCCCATGAGCTGACCTTGACCAGCAACGAATCGTAATGCGGAGTAATTTTGGCACCTGTAAAGGCGTTGCCTGCATCGAGACGTATGCCACATCCGGCGGCGGAACGATATGTCGTCAATGTTCCAAAATCAGGAGCGAAGTTATTGGCAGGATCTTCGGTAGTAATACGGCACTGAATAGCGTAACCACGCATATCAATAGAGCTTTGCGAAGGAATATTTATCTCCGGATCGGAAAGTTTGTGCCCGCAGGCGACCAGAATCTGATTCTGAACCAGATTACGGCCGGTGATCATTTCGGTAACCGTGTGTTCGACCTGAATGCGAGGATTCATCTCGATGAAATAATGTTTTCCCTCTCCATCAACAAGGAATTCGATGGTTCCGGCGTTGCGGTATTTTACATGACCCGCAATTTTCAATGCTGCAGTGCAAAGCTCCTGACGCTGGGTTTGTGTCAGTGAAAGCGATGGCGCAAATTCAACGACTTTCTGATGACGACGCTGAACTGAACAATCACGATCAAAGAAATGCACCAGATTGCCGTAGTTGTCCCCCAAAACCTGAACTTCGATATGTTTGGGGTGTGCCAGATATCGCTCAAGAAATACTTCGGCATTTCCGAAAGAAGCCTTGGCTTCACTCGCTGCAGCGACAAGTCCCTCCAACAGTTCTTTTTTGTTGTTGGCAACGCGCATCCCGCGACCGCCACCCCCTGCAGACGCCTTGATGATGATCGGATAGCCATGCTCCTTGGCAAAGATAAGAGCATCCTCTTCTTTTTCTATCGGATTTTCAGTGCCGGGAACAACATTTACTCCGGCCGCAATAGCAGCTTTTCTGCCGGAAACCTTGTCACCAAGTGACCGCATCATATCAGCAGACGGACCGATGAAGGTTATACCGTTTACCCTGCACTCTTCTGCAAAATCGGCATTTTCTGCTAGAAAGCCATAACCTGGGTGAATGGCATCAACATCAGCCTTGATTGCAAGAGCAATTATTTCGTCTATACCCAGATAAGCATCGATAGGCGATTTGCCTTTACCGATAAGATAAGCCTCATCAGCTTTGTAACGATGCAGAGAAAGCTTGTCCTCCTCTGAATATAGCGCCACCGTACCTATACCAAGCTCAGTGCAGGCGCGGAATATTCGTATGGCAATCTCACCCCTGTTTGCCGCCATGACTTTACGAAACCGGTATTTTTCCATTTTGATATTCTCCTCGGTAAATTTATTTAGCAAAACTAAAATTATTCAGTTATTTTAAATAGTTACGAACTGTGATGGCGGCACTAAAACAGATTGATATAGTTTTGTCAACCAGGATTTTCGTCTTGCTGCAACATGCTGATATATGATAATTAACATCAATATTGATTGCTAAATGGAGGAATAACAAATGGACATTAAGATAGTTCCTTTACCATCCGAAAAAATGAAGACTAAAATTGCAGACCAGTCCCAACTCGGTTTCGGCAAATATTTTACCGACCGCATGCTGGTAGTTGAGTGGAAAGCTGCAGAGGGGTGGTGTGACGCCCGCATTGAGCCTTATGCCCCATTCGCACTCGATCCGGCCTGCCTTGTATTTCATTATGCCCAGGAAATTTTTGAGGGGCTGAAAGCCTACAAATGGGAAGATGGCCGTGTAGCTCTCTTTCGCCCGGAAATGAATGCTCGCCGTTTTAACCAATCCGGTGATCGTATCTGCCTGCCACCTGTTCCCGAAGAGCTTTTTCTAAAGGGAATTGAGCAGCTTGTTTCCCTGGAGCGTGACTGGATACCAACCGCAGCCGGCACATCTCTTTATATCCGTCCGACGCTTATTGCCGTAGAGCCTGTTCTCGGAGTAAAGCCATCCGACCACTATTATTTCTATGTCATTCTATCTCCGGTTGGCGCCTATTATGCGGCGGGCTTTAACCCGGTCAACATTCTGGTTGAAGACTTCTATGTTAGAGCTGTACCTGGGGGGACCGGAGAAGCCAAAACTGGCGGCAACTATGCCAGTTCCCTTAAAGCCGGACTTGAGGCCAAGAAAAAAGGTTATGATCAAGTACTTTGGCTCGACGGTCGCGAGCGGCGCTATATCGAAGAAGTCGGTGCTATGAACATGTTTTTTGCTTACGGAACGCACATCGTCACCGCACCGCTTACAGGCTCCATACTGTCCGGCGTAACACGTGACTCAGTCCTGAAACTTGCACCTACGCTCGGTTATTCCGTGGAAGAAAAACAGATAGATGTTAATGACCTGATGGCGGACATCCGTTCCGGTAAGGTTACAGAAGCATTCGGCAGCGGTACAGCCGCGGTCATAACACCTGTCGGCAAGTTGTGCTACAAGGATGAAGTGCTGCAACTTACCGGCGGCAAGGTTGGAGAAATTACACAGAAACTTTATGATACCTTGACAGGAATTCAAACAGGAAAGCTGAAGGATGAATTTGGTTGGGTAAAATTTGTTGAATAAATCTGCAAAATTTTCCGATAACTATGTGACCTCCGAGGCTTTTGAAAACCCCGGAGGTCTGTTCGGTATGATATGAAAGCTAAGCTAAAAACAACAACAAAGGTACCTTCATCCAACAAGCTCTGCACCTCCTGCCGGCGCACATGCAAGCAGGCTGGAAATGCTGTTGTAGCCAAATGTCCCCGCTATTACCCCTTCAACCGCAAACAGTCAAAACCGGAATTCACATGGAAACAGATGGATCTTGGGCTATAGATGTAACACCTGCCGTTTCAAAAGTGGCGGATTCAAGTCTGAAGTGCAACAGCCAGTGGTGGTTTGGTATAACACATTTCCACCCCGAATAACACCTCATGCGGCGACCTGAATCCTAATACTTTACGTGGTCTGTGATTTAGCCGTTCTACTGCTTGCTGC
>CAJBRY010000222.1 GCA_903958085.1 uncultured Geobacteraceae bacterium | reverse complement strand
GATCTCTGATGGCTGTAGATATCATAGTGGAAATCGCCAAACGGGCCGGTATTTGACGTATTTTGAAATCGAACAGATTCAGAATGCAGGCGCACACATATCCGGGACATACAAATATCAAGGGAAAAAGGGCAAACGCAAGGATGGAACCTAAAATATCTTGAATGGTAAAATTTATGAGATTGATCAACTCATGAAGTCCTTTGCCGAAATGAAAACCGATTATGGCTGATATAGCTGACAAACGTCATCAACAGCGCGATGATCGCTGCCACAATCTTTGGCTCCAGTTTAAAAAACTCGACAAATATCGGCAGAAGAATCAAACTTGCAATGGATGTGACCAGATATGTTAAATAAAACCGAAGAAACTCCCTAAACGCCGCCCTGCCCTTTGCCCTGGATTTAAACGTTAGATGCTTATGAAAGAAATAAGCATGGGTAACGCTAATCACATTCGAGAAAACAGCCGCTGACATGTAGGCTACATATCGTAGAGAAAATAAAAGATTGAACAGATAGTCGAACCCGACAAAGACCAGATAGCCAAATATTGTGTTCCAGATGCCCACCAGAATAAAGCGTATCTTCGTCTGATGCGCTATCCACAAGTGGCCATGTATCTGTTTCATAAAAGGTTTCGGATTTTCATCTGAGTTTTTTGGCTACAACCGCCAACGTACCACCAAAAGGAAGTGAAAATCCCAATCGAATAAGAGCCTCATCAATTCGCATGAAAAGATCGAAAACCCGATTCAGCGCACTGGGAAATTTGACTCTCTTTTCAATTGCTGCTCTGTCTGGCTGTGTTTGACAACGCCCCTTGTCAAACATTCTGGAAATTAACATCAAGGGAAACAGGACAAAAAGAAAAGAAGTGGTGTAACTGATGTCGAATCCATTTTCTTGAAGTTTGGTCACCAACCCTTGTCTCGAATATCTGCGCTTGTGTTTAAGAATTTCATCCAGATTGCTCCATAAGAACATATGTTGAGGAACGGTAATGATCAAACACCCGCCCGTACGGAGCATCTTATTGATATTTGATATCGCGGCAACGTCGTTCTCTATGTGTTCTATGACATCAAGCGCAACAATTATGTCGAACTCCTCACCCACCAGCCCCTGTGAAACATCGAATTGGATAAAGTCAACATCAGGAAGATTCTTTTTGGCATGTAAAAGTGCTTTCAAATAAATTTCCGACCCTGTGATTTCGATATGTTCGTTCTCAACAATTTGTTGGATGAATTCCCCGGTTGCACAGCCTATTTCCAGGAATTTTGTTTTACCCGTTGTTGTTATATGGTCATAGATAATGCTTTTGAATAGCCTGTTGCGTGATCTGGACCAAAAAAAGTCACTCTCACCACCCTTGTCCGTCAGATCAAATCCGCTTTCTGGAAAACCCTCAAAAGCATTTGCCACTTCTGGGCTAAAGCACCTGATTCCATCAACCACCTTATAATGTAAGTTTTTACTCAGTGTGACCTCCGGAACGAAGAATCTCGGCAATCTCGAAAGCGAGTTCTACTGCCTGCTCGGCATTAAGGCGCGGATCGCAGTTAGTTTGGTAATTTAGATTCAAATCCTTGTCAAGCAGTTGTCGGTTGCCACCAATGCATTCTGTTACATTGTCGCCTGTCAACTCCAGATGCACCCCTCCAGCAATCGTTGCCGCAGCCTCGTGAAGCTGCCAGAAACTGCGTATTTCCTGAAGAATATCCTCGTATTTTCTAGTTTTCTGATAGAGTTTGTTAATATAAGTATTGCCATGCATCGGATCACATAACCAGACAACCTTGAAGCCTTCGCTTTTTATTTCATGAAGAAGATTTGGCAGTAATGATTTTATTTTTTCAGCGCCGAAGCGCGTGATAAGAGTGATACGCCCCGGGTCGTTGTCTGGATTGAGTTTTTGTATGAGTCGCTTGATGTTGTCAATATCGTGATTCGGACCGATTTTTACGCCGAGAGGATTCCAAACACCACGCAAAAACTCCACATGAGCACCATCTACTTGGCGCGTCCGATCGCCAACCCAAATCATATGTGCACTTGTGTCGTACCAATACCCTGTTGTCGTATCAATTCGCGTCATGACTTCTTCATATTCGAGAAGAAGAGCCTCATGAGAAGTGTACAGTGTGGTCTCGTTCAACTGAGGGGCTTTGATGTCGATTCCAATCGCGGTTGTGAAGCTGATGGCCTTTCTGATTCCGCTAACGAGTTCATCGTATTTTCGATTGGCCGGGAAAGAACCAAAGCTGGCCTCGGACCACGATCTGACTTTATCCAGAGCGGCATATCCTCCTTTGGTGAACGCCCTGACAAGATTCAAAGTAGCCGCTGCGCGGAAATATCCCTCTAAAATGCGGCGCGAGTCCGGCATTCTCGCTTCAAGAGTTGGCTCAGGACTGTTGACCATATCACCACGATAGCTGGGGATTTCCATGCCAGCTATAGTTTCGGTGTCGGAGGAACGAGGTTTAGCATACTGCCCCGCAATTCTACCGATTTTTATAACTTTTTTTTCTCCCGCATAGGCAAGAATAATCGACATTTTCAGGATGACCTTCAGGAGATCATGGATACGCGGGCCATTGCAGCGTGAGAAATCTTCGGAACAGTCTCCTGCCTGCAGGACAAATGCCTTTCCTTCCAATACTTCAGCTAATTGCTGCTTCAACATCCTGGTTTCGCCAGCAAAGACCAGTGCAGGTAAATTGGAGAGTTTTTTGAGCGTATCTACGCAGATGCCGGAATCAGTCCAGACGGGTTGCTGCAGGGCTGGGAAAGAATGCCAGCTTGATTTTGTCCACTCAGGAATTTGAGACATTTGCATAATTTTTCATTCTTGATTCACCGATTTATCTCATCATGTTGGTTCGATAGGCAGCTTTTAGTCATTCAAATGTTTTCTCAATAACATATGCGCTTCTTTTTCTTGAAATATCAAGCGTACGCCATAAGTATTCGCCTATTATACCTATCATCAGCATTTGGAAGCCT
>CAJBRY010000221.1 GCA_903958085.1 uncultured Geobacteraceae bacterium | reverse complement strand
GCACTATTATAGGCAGTTATAGCTACAAACTTAACCTTGGTTTGTAAAAAGACTTCAATAGTCTTTTAAATATATAAATCAGTAATTTATAACGTATACACTACCATTTTTTGTTGACGACTCTTTCGAATAATGGCAGTATCGCGCCTCACTTAATATTTAACTTACTGACCTTTCAAAATTGATTGGTTTATCTCAAACGGAAGCAGGAGGGAAAACAGATGAACAAGCTAGTTGATGTGTTGAAAATTGTCATTCTATCGGTGTTGCTGGTAGCGATGACTGCGATGTTTGCCGGAGCGGCTGATCTAACAAGACCAGGCTTGAGCAATTCTGATTGCGTAAAATGCCATACTGCAGCCCCTGATGCAATTGCTGCAAACGGGGGAGCGCACAAGACTCAGGTTAGCTGCCAGGACTGTCATGCCGGGCATCCACCAACGGTTAAAAAAATAATTCCGGTTTGCAGTCAGTGTCATAGTGGCAAGCCACACTACAATCTTTCCGGTTGCGTTCGTTGCCACAGCAATCCACATGCTCCTAAAATAATTAAACTTGCCAATAATATTACTGATGAGTGCATAACTTGCCATACTCAACAGATAGTTAAGCTGAAGCAGGTAAAGAGTAAGCACACAAACCTTGCTTGCAGCTTCTGCCACAATGTTCACGGCAAGATTCCGCTATGTACGCAGTGCCACAAGCCGCATGGCGCTGATATGACTGCTGCCGACTGCAAACGTTGTCACCAGGCTCATATGCCGACTGCCGTCACATATCCTTCTGACACCACCAACAAAATGTGTTCATCGTGTCACAAGAAAGCATTTGAACTGCATGCTCAGACCGATACAAAGCATAAAGGTGTCAATTGCGTTACATGTCACAAAGACAAGCACAAAACTATTCCGACTTGCCAGAGCTGCCATGGTGCACCGCACCCTGCGCGCATGCTTGCCCGCTTCACCAAGTGTGCTGATTGTCATAACATTGCGCATGACCTGAATCGTTGGGATGCCGGAACGCTAAAAGCAGGTGAGAAGGACGATTCTGTAAAGCTGCCACCTAAAAAGGGCGCTAAAAAGAAGTAACGGTTAACAGCTGAAATATTAAGGAAAAAGGCCGACGGTTTATTCTGTCGGCCTTTTTCTTTCTTATAATGAACTTAGCCAAAGACTTAAATGATGGTTTTCTTAAACTAATGGTATTAACACGCAACTAAACAATATGAAAATTTGCATGAATAATTTTCTGAAGTTCTTCTATTTTAATCATTGCATGGCGTATCTGTTCTCGTTCTGTGGATGACAGTTGGTATGGGTTCAAATAGTACGAATCGCTCTGTATTCCTTTAATGGCTTTGATCTGAATGAGTATTCGCTGTTTGGTCAAAACATGGTAGGCATCTATAAGCTCTTGGGCGAAAGCTGGGGAAAAACTTCCTTCAGTTTGCAGCAGTGCAATCCGCTCCAACGTGCTGGTGGCAGGAATACTCTGATTGATGGCCAGAATACGGACATTCATTACGAGCGGAGCCCAGGCGAGTAATTTTACATTAAATTCACCTTTGTGTTCCCCGCTTCCTTCTGTCCAGATATGTTTCATAAATCCTAGAGCCAGCTTCATTTCCGTAGCTGCCTTGGCCATTCCCCATAAAACCTGGAAATAATCACGTTCCATGTCTCTTATAAGCTCGATCAGTTCAGTTGCCAGCGGTTTGTCGCCAGCCACATAGCGTGCATCAGACATCACTATCAGATCCATAGTGTTCTTGCCGAGATCTTCCACCTCATATCTCACAATTGAGAAAAGTCGCTTGCGCCATTGAGCAAACGAACCGCGCCATGTTTGGTTGGTGGGCATAATATTTCCAGTACAGCGCTTAAAACCTGCTTTTTCCAATCCGTCCACAAGTCGGGTTGAAAATTCTTCAAAATAGTGATCAGCAGCATCACCTCCGCCGTCACCATAAACAATCAGGTTGTCCTGATCAGTAATTAGAGTCTGTTCTTCACGTCCGTCGCTTCCAAGGCTTATAAGTGCAAAAGGCACCTGAGGGCGGATAAATCCAGATGCCTCCATTTCTGAAAAAACGTCATTCATAACACGGTGTGAAATGATGTCCCTATAGTGTGTACATGAATTGTGCAATCCATCAACTGATGGAATGTCCAGAAAGCGTTCCAGTTCGATCTGGTTGAGATTTTCATGTATCAATTTTAGTTGTTCAACTTCAGCAAATTCTATTGATGCCACAAGCTGTTCGTTTTTAAATTTCCAATCTAAAACCTTATTTAGTTGCGGAGTTACTGTATCAGAAACCATCTGAAGGAATATTTCAATGTCTGCAACCTGGCAATAACGTGTAATGTCAGTTAGTTGAGGAAGTTGTGGCGGAACAG
>CAJBRY010000220.1 GCA_903958085.1 uncultured Geobacteraceae bacterium | reverse complement strand
CTATACAAATCTAGCCGCTGAAAGCTTTATGGGCGGCTTATTGCACGATATTGGACAACTTGCGTTGTTGAAAGTACTTGATGATATTCATCGCAACAAAGAGTCAAAAGTCGCATTTTCGGAGATTCTAATTAGTGAAATTATGGATCGTATGCATGAGGAAGTCGGCTACGAACTGATGAAATCATGGTCACTGCCCGAAGCTTACTGTTCAATAGCTGTTAATCACCATAAAGAGGAATATGACGGTAATGACATTCTCCTTGTCATCGTTCGCCTGGCTGACAAGGCATGTAAAAAAGTTGGAAAGGCAACCCATCCTGATCCATCTCTATCATTGGTTTCTTTGTCTGAAGTACAATTTCTTTCTTTAAAAGAAATTGTACTTGCAGAACTCGAAATTACTGTGGAGGATGCGGGTGAGTTGGAAATCTAATTCTTAACCTGTTATTTCAATGAGGTTTTCCTTTGAATAGCACACACAATCTCATCGGCAGACAACCAATTCTTAACAGACAGGAAGAAATTGTCGCCTTTGAGCTTCTCTTCCGCTCTTCAAAATCCCCTTCTTCCGCGACCGTTAAATGTTCCACGCAAGCAACTTCCAGTGTCATAGTCAATATAATTTCCGGGTTTGGAGTTGAAGATATCCTCGGGCGACATCCTGGATTTATAAATGTTGATACCGATATGCTGATGAGTGATGCGATCGAACTGCTCCCACCTGAAATGATCGGTTTTGAATTGTTGGAATCTATAGAAATCAATGATGAAATTATCAACCGCTGCCGCGCTCTTAAATTGCTTGGCTTCTGCCTAGCTCTGGATGATCACGAATATGACACAAAATATATTGAACTTTATTCAGGGATAGTAGATATCGTAAAAATTGATCTTATCGCGACACCTCTTAACATCGTGTATCAAACGGTGGAGCAATTAAACCATTATCCAGTCAAATTGCTCGCAGAAAAAGTCGATACACGTCATTGCTACTTACGAAGTCGTACAATGGGTTTTGATTTATTTCAGGGATTTTTTTTCTCAAGACCTTCAGTGATGCAGAAACGGAGAATGGAGGACTCTTCTACTACCTTTTTTAAGCTTGTGAATCAACTTTCCCATGATGCAGAAGTTTCTGATATTGAGCACACCTTCAAACAAAGTCCTGCTCTGACATATAAGTTGCTCATGCTTGTAAATTCAGTTGCAATTGGCAGGAGAGAAAAAATCCGTTCCGTACGTCATGCGATAACTCTAATCGGACTTCTACAGCTTAAACGTTGGGTACAATTAGCCGTTTTTGCTGATGATGGCAACCAGGGACTGAATAATCCAATTCTTGAGATGGTTGCTGTGCGTGCGGCCTTTATGGAGGAGGTCGCCCGCCTGCATCCGAAATGCCTACACGATTCAAACGCACCTGAAGAAGCGTTTATGGTTGGAACTCTCTCCCTGCTTCAGCAAATTTACGATATATCAATCAACGACATTGTAAATGGCTTGAATCTGTCTGAAGAAACCAAGTGCGCTTTGACTGAAAGAGAAGGAGTATTGGGAGAACTGTTAATATTGTCTGAAATGATTGAACAGATTAAGCTTGACGAGGCAAGCCAGTTTTTAGCAGAAAAAGGGATTTCAATTGAAGCTGTTTTTGAATGTCAGAAAAGAGCGTATAAATGGCATAAAGAACTCTGAAATAGTCAATCTTTAAGATAGCGCCTTACCGCCCTGTTATGTTCCTCTAGTGTGCGTGAAAATTGGTGGGTACCGTCCTGCCTCGCTACAAAGTAAAGAAAATTGGATTTTGCAGGATTTATTACCGCAACAACTGCATCTCTTCCTGGATTACCAATGGGACCAGGCGGAAGTCCTCTGTTGAGATAAGTATTGTAAGGTGACGGTCTAACAATATCAGCTTTTTTTACCTTTCCAGAAAAAGCTCTAATACCGTATACCGCAGTTGGGTCGCTCTGCAGAGGCATGCCAATCCGCAAACGATTGTGAAAGACAGACGAAATAAGTGGCTTTTCATCCGCGACAACTGCTTCTTTTTCG
>CAJBRY010000219.1 GCA_903958085.1 uncultured Geobacteraceae bacterium | reverse complement strand
GGAAGCTTGCTACCTTTCTACTTGGTGCGGTAGGTTCCGCAATTATTGCCCCGTATACCGGTGATCCAACCTGGGATTATGTTGATGCCTCATTTATGGCACTGTTCACTTTCATCTCAGCACCCTGGTCTATTGCGACCATCTGGAAGTCACTTCGAGGTGAACGCCGCTTATGGGAACTGTTTGCGGCAATATGTCTCTGGCTGTTTTCTGCCAGTTGGTCATACGATCTTTACATACTCCGGCGTGACGGTGTTTATTCCCCAATGTGGCTGGAAAACCTATATGCCTCATCATTCCTTTACTTTCTTGCAGGATTGTTATGGAACCTTGAATGGCGTGTAGATAGAGGAGTAACGTTCGCATTTTTACACTCTGACTGGCCTCAAACTCCTGATCAGCGCTCATTTGGGAGGATTATCTGGTATGTCCTGCCGGTCTCCATTCTTGTCGGTTGGTTGTTTATACATTTTGTGATTGTAAATTACAGGTGAGGGCGGGATATGTGCAGTAACCCGTGGAGCAAAATAGAGGAGGTGCATCTTGATGTCAGACCTGGAATCTGCGGAACTGTGTCGAATCATGGAAAGTGACGACTTCGCTATGTATGACTTCACCCTCTTAAAATTCAATGACGAAGTTCTTCAACAGTACGGCCTGACAGACCTGCCATGCCCGGTGAGGGTGGAGATTCTCGATCAGGTCCTGGCCGGCGGGATACAACTTACTCTGCTGGCTGACGAATGCGAACTTTTCCTTGAACAACGGCCTGAGTCCAAGGAAATGTTTGCAAAGCTTTATGCACGGCTGAATTATATAGCCGGCGTTATTGCTGGTCAGTCTGGTGAGGATGAGGCAGCGGCGATGTATCTTGTCAGGGCATACAAAATTTATATCGGCAATGCGTATGAAGCACCGCAGTTGGTTTTTGAAACAGCGAGCAAGTATGCCTCTGCCCTGAACAAATTGAATCGATTCAAGGATGCACTTTTTGTTTTTGACGAAGTATTTTTCATATATGGGTCCGTAGAAGAATCATCGTTCGCCTTCTGGCAGGAAGCGATTGACCTGAACTATCAGCGTGGCAATACAAGCCGGACGATAACACTTCTTGAGCACTGCATCGAAAAGATCCCGGAAAAGTTTCCTGAAGATATTCGCACTTCAGAAGAAAGTCTGCGTGACAAAGCGATAAGATACCTTGCTCGAACGTATCAAGACAAGTTCCAGTACACCGGCGAACGGAACGAAGCAGGAGAGTATCATGGCAAGGGTACTCTCCTGGATCATTCAGATGGCAGCAAGTGCTCCGGAGAGTGGCAGAACGGTATAATGCACGGGCATGGGACTATAACCTCTCCCGGAAAGTTTACCTACGTCGGGGAGTGGAAAGATGGCAAATACCACGGCAAGGGGACGGTGACAGTTGCCGACGGCAGGATATTCAAAGGGCATTGGGAATACGGGCAGCTTGAAGGTTGGGGTATCTACACCGATGCCGAAGGCAACACCATCTACAACGGGCAGTGGCATAAGGGACAAAAACATGGCAGAGGGAAGATCTGCGACAAAGGTATTATTTATGAAGGTGAATTTGCTGACAATAAATTCAACGGCATGGGTATTTTGACTTATGAAGGAGGAGAACGATTTGAGGGAGAGTTTGCTGACGATAATTTTGTCAACGGCATTCTCTACCTCCCCAGTGGTACGGTTGTCTGGAAAAATGGGGAAGCGGTCGATGCTGTTACTGAAAAGGAACAAAAAAAAGATCAACCTGCCACTCAAAAAATTGACGCAGAGGATAGATATCGAGGCGTCATGGTCGGCCTGGCGGTTGGCGACGCCATGGGGATGCCGCTGGAGTTCCTGAAAAAAGAAGAAATCAAAGCACGCTACAATGGTGTGGTCAGGGATTATGTCAAACCGAAAGCCGGACATCTTTGTGAACATTTGAAGCCGGGGCAGTATACCGACGATACCCAGATGGCGCTTGCGTTGGCCAACTCCATCTTAGACAAAGGGGAGTTCAGTCCACATTCCTTCAAGCGAAGGCTGGTTGAATGGTATCACTGCAAGGATCACCGTGCGCCCGGCCATGCCTGCATTGAATCTGTACGTCGTCTGGACGATGGGGTTTCCTGGAAGGAGTCTGGGCAAAAAGACGCCGCCGGTTGTGGTTCGGCCATGCGGGTTGCGCCACTTGCACTGGCGTACGGCAACATTCCACTGGTAGAGCATAGCACAACACAAAGCATCATGACGCACCAAGATTGCCGTGCCACGATTGGTTCAATTCTTACGGCGGCTATTATTGGCATACTTCTGGAGAGGGATTGCTGCAACTTTGACAGAGATTCATTTCTGGCTCTTATCACCAGAGTAGCTGATTATTTCGAAGATAAGTTTGAACTTGAAAAAAAAGAATTCACTGATCTGCTGAAAAAATTCCCTGAATTCCTTGTCATGAAATTTGACGATGGCATTCAGCAGATCGGCACATCGGGCTATGTGCTGCAAACTGTGCTAGCTGCGTTTTACGCATTTCTCCAAACACCAACTGATTTTGAAACCACAATAATCAACGCTGTTAATCAAGGAGACGATGCTGACAGTATCGGGGCCATCGCCGGCGCCTTCAGTGGCGCATTAAACGGAATGCAGGGAATACCTGCCCGATGGGTGAATGGACTGGAAAAGAAAGATGAGATTGTCACAATTGCGGATAATTTGCTAAAGATTAAAGGTAAAGTGCAAAAGGAGTCTGTTTGAAATGTATATCCACTTTTTCAGTCTACCTCACTTGGGAATGGTTCGCAAACTATGAACCCTTCTGCAAACCCTACGATTTTTATATATCTGGAGGAGCACGTATGAAACACAGAACCATATGGATAGTCATGCTGCTATCGCTTGTTGCGTCGACCATGCCGGCATTTGCCGAACTCACCTGTTCGAAGTGCGGAAAAAAGTATGATGACCGGAGCAGGTATTCCTTCTGTACTGCAGACGGAGCGCCTTTGAAAGGCGATAATAATCAAGCCGTGGCAGGTTCCATGGAGATTAAAGACGCCATGATCTGCCCTGTCTGCGGGACTATCTATGCCGTGGGAAGCAGATTATGCAGCAAGGACGGCTCTGTCTTGTACGATTCACAGACATTGGTGAAAGATGCCCAGGTTGCGGCAGAGGCAACCAGGTTGAAGGCCTACGAGATACTGGCACAGTCAGATTTGCGTAACGCAAAAACATGCTGCGAGGCGTATTTCGCCGACAACATGCGTTATCCGGACGCCCTTGACGAGGCCATGTTCAAACCATCGAAGAACGTGACGGTTACGTACACGCGTGTCGGGTCCGACAATTACATGATCGTATCCAAGCACGACCTGGGGAGTAAATGGTACCGGACAACATCCACTAGCCCCTCTGTAGATGTACTTGCGGAGGCGCCACCCCCGGTACAGGTCGCAGCGGCATCCGAGCCATCCCCTTCCACCAATCCCCCGGCAGCGCCGCCCAGGAAGAAGAAAAAGGCGCGGAAGGCCCCTGAGCACGCAGCGGCACCGGCAACGGACAACGATGAAACAACTCTAGGTGCGCTATTGACTGGAAGCGTCACGAGCGTGACAACGACAGGCGGCTACGCGTATCTGGAGGTGGCGGACGGCAGCGGCCGGAGGACCTGGTTGGCGGTACCAGAAGTGCCGGTAAGCGAAGGGGAGATAATCGAATACCAGCGGACCCCGCCGCTCAGGAATTTTCAGAGCAAAAGCCTCAACAGAACGTTTGGTGAGATCATGTTCGTTCCGGGAATACGGTTGGTCAAATGAGCGTAACTATGCGACAACCGGCAACGAAACCGATGGGCTGGATGTTGAGATGGCAGATGACCGCCATTTCGGCATCAATGTGTAGCAATCTCGCGAAGTCCATGTCGCAACTCAACCGTTCATCAAGCAATGAGTAATCACCCCACAAATTCCGGCTTCTTTCGACTGAGCATTCGCCCATGGGGCGTGGTCACTGCGGCAGGTGCAGTTTCAACAATTGCCACCTTCCTCGGATTTATCGGTTCACTCCATTGGCTGCTGGACATGTTCTCTCATTTCCGTGTCCAGTATTTTGTCGCCCTTGCAGCCTCTGCACTGCTTCTGTTGATCCCTCGGCATTACAAAACCGCTGCCTGCTTTACCCCTTATTACGATGCCAACGCACTGGAACAACTCTTCCACCACAAGCTACTGAAAATGCTTCTGGAGGAGGGAGCCATAAGCCAATGGCACATTTATCTGCTCATGTCGTGGCAACACAGCGGCTTCAACGTCCATGTCTGTGAACCGATTGCGGCTGATGATCGTAATGCCCTGGAGATTCTTGCTCATTACATAATCCGCTGCCAGTTCTCGCAAGAGCGGATGACATATCTTGAACAGAACGGCAGCGTCATCTATTGCTCGAAAGATGGTCACACGACCAAGAACTTCAGCGCCCTCGACTGGAATACTTGTGAAGCCAGATAACGTGGGGCGTTGCGGCAGGGATGGTTTGTGGTGAAAATGTGTGTTTTGCGGGTCAAGTGGTGTTGGTTGCAGGTGATGCTGCACATTAGACAGTCGGCAGGTCAAAAAACTCCTCGGTTGCTTCTCTGTTTCGCTTAAAATCCCGTCAGTTCATCCGAAATTGCGTTGACACTATCGGGCGACGGGTGTATTTTCAGTTCACCCAAAAAAGCAAATTCTTATCCCTATCCCTCTCCTTTAAGTGATGCGCAACTTAGATTTGACGATGTGAAGAAAATGGAAAACTTAGAAAAAATAGTTGAACAAGATGAAAAACATTTTAACTTAAAACACGCATTAGCAACTGCTGCAACAATACTAACACTTGGAATGTATGGTGGAGCGAATGCTACACCAGGATATATTCCTAATAAAAATGGTACTACCACCCAAGTTCAAGTTATCGGAACTGGAGTTTATAAGTCTGGTACAAATGAACGAATTGGTAATTATGTTGGTGGTAACGTTG
>CAJBRY010000218.1 GCA_903958085.1 uncultured Geobacteraceae bacterium | reverse complement strand
GCAGAAAAAAAATAATTATTTCCTCTGGAAAATGAACATAATGACCTATCATATTTCAATTGGCCGTTACAGTCACAGGGCGCATGCATATTTTAAATTAGGCGATAATAACGCCCTTGCTGCAAAACAAAAGCTAGTGTGAGGTTAGATAGTAATTCGAGGGCTACTATGGGATACATGCAAATTAAAGCTGCGAAAAAGTCAGTGTTGGCTGGCGATCAAGATGATGTAAGATGGGCGAATCAGAAAACAAAGGTGGATTATGACTCGGTATCAAGGGAGGTAGATCCTCCGACAAATGTTGACGAAAGTTATACTCACCCTCCTCTACTTTTTCGAATGCTCTATGAAGATCAAGCAAGGCAACAGAAAATCCTGAATCCCGAACTGCCGGTGGCAGATGATATTGAATAAGCATAATGGCAGGGTCATTAATTCTGGGAAAGAATTTGACAAAAAGTGGAAGGCTGATGAATCACCAAGCTGTTTTACAATTCTTAAGAGCATCAACCCCGCAACCGGAAAAGATAAAATCCTTACCGTTGAATCTGGTGCAGACGTTGGCGAATTGGTAATGAGAGATATGCCGAATGATGACATAAAAGGAGATTTAGGTATCCTTATGATGGAAAATGACAGGAGATCAGATTCCAAGTGATTCAAATAATCTCAAATAGTATTGTCTGGATTGTCTGCGTGGTGTTTTTTCTTGTGATGTTTATCACGAAACTGACAACCCCGACACCCGAGCAGAAAATCTCACTTTCTACTGCGATAAATTCTAAGCCAGAACAGGCCAGCGTGACTCCTGAAATTGAGCCGCAACCCGAAGAAGGTGAGGAAGAATTTAATGCGTACAAAATCAAGCGTTACCGCCAAAAGAATGACGAGGGCTTTAAATACGAAATCAGACACAAAGGTAAACTAATCAAAACGGGTACAAGCTTTTCAACGCC
Organism: uncultured Geobacteraceae bacterium; assembly: GCA_903958085.1. GTDB lineage: Bacteria > Desulfobacterota > Desulfuromonadia > Geobacterales > Pseudopelobacteraceae > JACRCG01. The sequence continues at coordinate 4,039 of CAJBRY010000218.1, read as the reverse complement.
TGTATTCACTGGCCAGAGGAAACATGAAGCTAATTATGCCGAGATCAAGACCGGTGACAATATAACCGGAAACGGAATTCCTAACTTGGTTGTCAGCACATTTACTGGTGGGGCGCACTGTTGCTCTCAGTTTGAAGTTTTCGAGCTTGGAAAGGACTTCAAGCGGATTGCTCTCTTTGATGTTGCTGACGCTGGCAATAGTCACTTTGAAAAGCGTGGGGATGATAAGAGGCTGGTATTTGTAACTAATGATTTCACATTTGCTTACTGGAATACTTCTTTTGCAGATTCTCCCGCCCCTGAAGTTATCCTGAGATATTGCAACGGGAAATATAGGCTCGCTGATGATCTTATGAGAAAGCAATCGATTGATGAAAAGAGGCAGCAAGATTTGATAAAGAAAATTGCTGATCTTTCAAAATCTGTTGAGCCTAGCACATCGCCAACTCCATTATTATGGGAAACAATGCTGAATTTGATTTATTCTGGCAATGAAAAAACTGCTTGGGAATTCTTCGAGAAAGCTTGGCCGACTGATTTGCCAGATAAACGGCAGTTTGCAAGAGACTTTAGAAATCGGCTTACTAAGAGTCTGTACTGGCGTGAAGTAAGGATGATGAACGAGGGAAAGAAGATTTGTCAGGAGTCACATTGACCACTTTTCGCGACCTCACGCTTTTCCAGTTCCACAAGATACTGAACCAATCCAGAAATCTTAACCACGCCTTTCCCTTGAATTGCCAACTCAGATTTTTTTAATACATGAAAACATGAAAGTAGCTCAGCCAGAGAAGCCGTGGCGATCCTCTCAGGCGAAACTGATTCAAGCAATCTGAATTGAAGGCTTGTCAGTTGTAGCCCTTGCAAAGCTCGGTACTTTGTCAGAATCCCCTCGTTGTGTTCCAGCTCGGCAATTCTCCGACTCAAAGTAGCAGTCGAAACCTCAAAGTGAGAGGAAATCATTTTCACTGACTTCCCCTCACTTCTCAGTTGCAGGAGTGTACTGGAATCAATCTGCTTTTTTCTGCGACCCATGTTACACCCCCGTTTTGATTAGAATATTGTGGTATTTAGCCGTGTCATAAAATATTTTCTCTGTTAAAAATGGGATGGACAAGGTGATAGCCATTTCATTGCCATATCCATCCCTGCATGATGGTTCAAAACACGGCTATCCAGCCTATACCGAGGATTTCCATTCCTCATTTATCTCATGCCGTGCCAACTCAATGTCCCGCTTCAGCTCTTCCAAGGTTGTGGCCTGCGAAGATCTAAGATTTAAGGTCAATATTTTGTTTAGCGCGTTTTCAATGCTGGGGTGAAATGAAAATCCTTCCCATTCTGTTTCAAGAATTCCAGTGTCTTTGTTGGTACGGCCACGCTGACGGGCAAGTTCAAAGTTCAGTGAATCAGACCTGAGAGCGATTACTTCATCATTTTGTAATTGAAATTCTATATGCATGATTTGTTCTCCTTTTAGAAAGTATGTAGTTCATCTGTTCAAGCGAAGCTAGCAATGACCACAATGCTATTTACGCTCCGCTGTGTGGCGTTTCTTCGTGCTGCGGTTGCACCTCATCCGAAACGTGCAAAGCCTCATCAATACTGCATTGTGGCGTTGTTGCGGAATTTTCTACTTCCGGCGAGAGATACCGAACAAACGCCTCCTCAAACTGACTCTTCATAAATCCCTTTGGTGTCTCACTCCCAATTCTGACGGATTTACTTTGTATTCCATATTCTCTCAGTAGTTCTGCCAGCTGATGCGCTGATATTGGTTTATCATTATGATAATTCGACCAAGGACGTTCATGATCGTGACAGAGTGATTCAATCAAAACCTTAGAGCTGATTCGATCAGCTTCTTTCTCTTCAAATATTTTCTGAATATCTCTCAGTAACTCAGTACCGATGCTTTCTTTCTGAATATAACTTCCAGACATTTTCAAGGCGACATCCCGCGCCAGACCCGGCCAGTCACCACCAACACAGTCAGCTATTGAAAGAAGTGGCTCCCAGTTATCTTGAGCACGATCATTTAAGCCCTCTGGTAAGTGAGGTCTTGCTGTCAAAATCGTTTTGGAGTAATCAGCGGCAAATCGAGCCAGCTTTGAAGAAATGGTCTTAAAAGTTTTTGAATCTGCGTTTCTCAGGCGTTCGGCTGTTTCATGCGGCAGCTTCCTCCTGAGAGAAATAACAATTGCTCTATCCATCAAAGTATCTTGGAGTTTTCCTATCCCAGATATTGCCTTTGCTCCCCAGACATTGAATCTTGTCGGAGTGTGACTTTCTCCAGTGGTTCGGATAATAAAAGCTGACTCTCTTGTATGGCCGCAGTTAATCAATCCTCTCAGCTCTTCATTTCCTTTTACAAAAGTATCAGCTTCATCAATCAGTATTGTCGGCTTGAAAAGCTCTATTGATCTGAACAGTGCCGCCGATGTTATGTTACTTGCTGCCAGTGGGCGACAACAGAGATTTCCTATCAAGCTTAACAGCTGAGTTTTGCCACATCTCTTTTCCGGTGCTGTAATTACTGCAAGCGGGGCTATTCTTACTGAATCAATAACCCATGTCATAGCGATCCAGAGAGTAACGGAAACTGAATTTTCTTTAGAACAGATAATATGTTTTCTGACAGTAGATTCAATTTCACTCAGCAGCTCAGCCGGATCAAGATCACCTTGCCACGGCTCAATATCTTCAAAGCTGATATTTGATTCAGTAAACGCCTTAAGTTCTTTTCTCTTTTCCTCAACAAGATCATCAAGAAATGAGATTCTAACTTTTAAGTTTTTTGCTGCACTAACTCTTACTCTCTCATAAAGGAAGGGATCGAACTGAGCCAGTCGAGTAATGAACTCTTCTCGACTGGCATAATCACTAGGCTTGACCGATTCAGGCAAATTCCCCGCAACATCGCCACAACCCGCTGTTGATGCAGGTTTAGGCGTGGCGGCTGGTGTTTCGCTGTTTTCATGTTGCGGATTGTCTGCAACAATATTTTCAGAACTATTTGTATTGCCATTAAAATTTAACTCTGCTATTTTATTCATGTTATTATCCTTATTGCCATGCAGAAGTTTGCCGCTTCTGCATGGCATTTTTTATTGAAAATCATTTCATTTCCGCTCTTTTCGCTTTAGCTGATTTGTACATTGCATCAGTTAAAAGCCACGTTCTTCTGTACGCACCAAGATATTCGACAGGAATTTTCTTAATGCTGACAGCACACCAATCAACTCTAGTACCCTCTTTCCAGTTGCCGAAAATGCCAACAGGGATCGTGCAAGGAGTCAGCATATAAAATCCGTTTTCAATTCCGTCAGAATCACCGCTCAACTGATAGCTGTGTATGTTGAAATCCATCATGATGTACTCAGGCATTGCTTGATCGCTGTCAATCATTGCAAAGCGAAATTTTCTCATTGTTTCGTATTGTTCATCGTAGTTCATAGATCACCCCTGTTTTAGGTTTACGGCCTCGGCGTGAAGCAGGTGCAACTGGTATACTGTTCTCAGTTGTAACCGCTTGACGATCATAGAGCCATTGTTCCAACTCTGATTGCATCCAGCCAACTGCGGCAGCAGACAGACGACGGCGGGCAGGAAACCTTCCCACACGTTCAAGCCGCCAGATTGTAGAGCGTGATAGTCCTGTGAATGTTGTTGTTTCGTCGGCTCGTAAAATTCGGTCGTGGGGATGGTGGGTGCTTCTGGCATGGGTTGCTGACATAAAAAACCTCCTAGCGAAAATGAACTTCTCTAAGAGGAATTAAACACAATGAACTACTCTGAAATATCTAAAGTAAATACTGTAATTATTTTAGATAAGATTATTTTAAACTATCTATTTCATGCTTTCGTTGTTCTTTGATCTCATTGTTTCTCTGAGTCAGAGTATCTCTGACTTTTTCAAAACTGAAACTGAATTTATTTGCAATTTTGTCTTTTGCCTTATTTTTAGGGATTCCAGCTTCAATCAATTCATCATACATTTTGTAAATTTCTTCTGACTCATTAATAGTTCTTTGAAACT
>CAJBRY010000217.1 GCA_903958085.1 uncultured Geobacteraceae bacterium | reverse complement strand
TGGAGGATAAAATGTTTAATAAAATGTTTTGTACTATATTGTTTTTGTTGGCACTTCAATCATTTTCCTGGGGTGCAGGCAAAGCGCCAGTTTATACGCAAAAAGATTTTGCAAAACAGATGTTTCAGCAGTTTTCGTGGAGTGCTGGTCTGCCTAAAGAACCAGCGGATCGTGATTATCTTCTGATTCTGGGGGGGAAGCGCACCTTTCGATACGAGGCTGAAAATATCTTCAATGAACAGACGGACCGCGTTACAGTCAGAGATTTTCAGCTTTTTGGTCCATTTACCGGTAAGGGTTGGATAATGGGTGTTACGGATACGACATACTCAAATTTTACCCTTTTTGTTCCTATTGCAGGCGAATATAATCTGAAGGCGGTAATAAAGGGTGACGGTTTTGTCTGGAAAATCGGGGAGACGGAGTATCAGGCAGATTCAAAGTCGGCAAACTTTCAGGAAACCAGCGTAGCAAAGGTGAAGTTAAATGCCGGTAAGGTAATCATAAGCCTTACCATACCTCCTAATGGTGCTATAGATTCTTTTTCAATAACAGCTCCTGACCATACGCCGATTAAGCCGTTTTTAGGGTGGCGCTTCAAAGATCCACTGACTGCGGTACGTCTTGCTGAATCGGCTGTTTCAATGACAAATCGTTTTTCACAATTGCCTGATGCCCCAGCGACTTCTGCGCCTCGTCCGATTGCTGTTTTTGAGAAGGTCCCAGTTCTTAAAAATGCTGAAGCTGTTACAGACTCATTTCTGGGCCCTTTTTTCTCCGCCAAATGGGTTCGTGCCGATTTCAGGGGGACAACACTCCAAATACCGCTTAAAGTTTCAGAGGCAGGATACTACACCCTTATACTTAATGCCATGGGGGGTGAATTAACAGGCAAGATAAACGAAAATGAATTTAAAATTGCCTCAAAGCCGTATCTGGATAAGGTAAATATTGGAATTTATCGTCTGGAAGCCGGTGATAATATGATGACAATAAATATACCCCCGGTTGGTGGAATAGACACTGTTGAGTTTGTCAAGAAAAGTCTTGCCCCTGCGGATGTTATGCGTCTTGCTGATGTTCGCGGACCTGCTGATCGTTTGATATATTCTGAAGAGGCTACCTCGTTTCTAAAAGGTTTGTTAGGTTCATTCTCAATCCGAAAATAACAGATAATAATGTCTTGCCGCTGGCCGTTTCTTGTTCCCTTTTTGTGCATCTCGGCCGGCATGTCCATATCTCTGTTTAGCGGCTATTATTGCGATGCAGCAACGATTATAGCCGCTTTTTCTTTATTGATTATCACATGCTTTTTGCGTTATTCGTTGCCATTTTCTATATCTATAATCCTCTTTTTCTTTTTTTGGGGACTGTACGCCCTTCATCCCTGGCTTGCGCCTGAAATATCAATTGACTCTGTTCAAAGTAAAGCTTCTGTGACTCCTGTCACAATCGAGGGAATCATTTCCTCAAGACCTTCTGTTTCTCCTGAAGGTAGCCGTATAACTCTCCGTGTAGAAGGAATATCAACCGGAAAACATTTTGCGAGTGCCAGTGGGTCGCTTTTGCTTTATGTCGGTGAGGGTGACGTTAGCTATTTCCGGGGTGACAGGATACGTTTTACTTCTGCAATATCATTGCCCCACCGGTTTGGTCTCCCCGGAGAATTTGATTATCCGCGATATTTATCTTTTCAGGGAATTTACGCTACAACCAGAGTCCGTTCCCAGAACGAGATTGTTCTCATTCGTGCTGCAGCTGAAGAAACCTTGCAGCGTTCTATTGATGTAAAAGCACGACTTCTTGGAGACGCCATAAGGCGTACGATTCCTGATGAACGTATATCTTCAATCCTGACAGCACTGCTTGTCGGAGATCAAAGAAGGATTCCGTCTGATCTCTCAGATGCCTACACAAAGGCAGGTGTAAATCATATCCTGTCAATATCAGGTTTTCATGTAGGTATTATTGCCACCTTCATAACAATCCTTGTAATCTGGTTGCTGACCCGTTTCGAATATTTTGCGATTCACTGGAATGTTCAGCGTATCGCACTAATGATTGCAGTTCCGGTGATGATTGCATATCTGTTTCTGACTGGTAATGCTCCTGCAACGGCGCGTTCAGTTGTAATGCTTGTTGTTTTGGCGCTTGCACTGTTTTCGGAACGGGAAAGTGATTCTATCAACACACTTCTCTTCGCAGCATTTGTTCTCGTCGCAATAAATCCTCCTGCTCTCTTTGACGTCTCGTTTCAGCTCTCTTTTCTCTCTTTGTGGGGAATTCTTATTACTGTACCTATTATCGTGAAATATACAGGACGTGTTAAATCACACTGGCTGCGAAGCATGATCCAGTTTGTCGCCGCATCAGTTGCAGCATCGTGCGTGACATTGCTGCCTGTGCTGTTTGTTTTTAAGGTTGCTTCGTTCAACGGGATTCTAACAAATTTTATTATAGTACCGCTGCTTGGCTACGGTGCTGTTTTGGCAGGGTTTACAGCTCTGCCGCTGGTATTATTTCTGCCATCTTATGCAAATCTACTGCTTTGGCCTGCGGCGTCTATGGTTAAGCTCTCTAATATCTTTATTTCATGGTGCGACTCTCTTCCGGTAATCTCATATTTCAGCATTACACGCCTGGATATTATATTTTTTCTGCTTCTAATGACGGTGATAACATTTGTTAATGGAAGATATCTGCGTAGAGCTTTTATTTTGCTGATTCCATCATCTGCTATTGCTGTTCACATATTAACGGCAATGGATTCGGATGGTAAACTGCACATAACAATGCTGAGCGTCGGTCAGGCAGAGTGTATACTATTGCGGTTGCCAGATGGTTCTACCATGCTTGTTGATGGAGGTGGCTATCTTCATGACACTGGTCACGACTTCGGCCAGCGTTTACTGGCGCCGGCGCTGGGAGCGTTGCTAGTCAAGAAGATAGACAGGGTTATTTCCACTCATGATCATCCGGATCATAGCGGTGGTTTTCCTTTTGTAATAAGGAATTTTCCTGTTGGCGAATTCTGGAGCAGCACGGATTTATCCGATGAAATTCAGAGAGTGTTGAATATACGAAAGGTTACACAGCGAATTCTTGCTTCCGGTGACGTTCTTGTTCTTCCCGGTCCCGTCACCATTTCAGTTCTTTCACCGCAAAGATCCGCGCAGGCATCGAAAGAGCGTAATGACAAATCAAACCTGAACGAACAGTCACTGGTTTTTCATTTAACATATAAATCATTTAGTATGCTGTTTTGCGCCGATGCCGGTTTTGAGGCTGAACAGCGAATGCTGACCGGCCATCATGACTTAAAGTCGACGGTTCTTAAAGTCGGGCATCATGGCAGTCGTTTTTCCACATCCGAAGAATTTCTTGAAAGAGTAGGCCCCTCTCTGGCGCTTATTTCAGTAGGCGCTGGAAACAGGTTCGGCCTACCGTCACCTGACACGCTGGATCTCCTGAAATTAAAAAAAGTTCCAATTTATCGCACTGATCGTGATGGAACCATAGAACTTGTCACCGATGGAGCATCATGGTCTGTTTCAACACCATACAAGCCCGAATGACATTGACTCAGTACGGTGATATGGAGTACAAGGATATCCGAATATTTGCGATCTCAATTATCGAGCGATGTTAAAATGGATACTATTCTATTAGTTGAGGATGACCGATTTTTTAGGGACATGTTTTCTGATATTTTACAGGCTGAAGGATATCTGGTTGAAACCGCTTCCTGCGGAACCGACGGACTCGAGATGCTTGCCAAAGGTCAGTATTCGTTGGTTATAACCGATCTGGTAATGCCGGACATAAGCGGACTTGAAATTTTGTCAAGAGTCAGGGAAAGTCACCCGACAGTCGATGTCATAATGGTTACCGGCAATGCAAATCTTGAGTCGGCAGTATATGCTTTGAAAAATGGTGCGCGCGATTATCTGATTAAACCTGTTAACCATGATGAATTTAAACATTCAGTTGCACAGTGCATACAGCAGCGGCACATCCTTGATGAAAACGAAGAACTTAAAAATATGCTTTCCCTGTTTCGTGCCAGTCAGGCAATTGCCGGTTGCCTGGACAGTGAAGATCTATACACCCTTCTT
>CAJBRY010000216.1 GCA_903958085.1 uncultured Geobacteraceae bacterium | reverse complement strand
TAAGGTCTTAGTTAAAAATATTTTTCACATATCAAGGAGGAATTGTCATGAGTACTTATTACACCAAAGAGCACGAGTGGGTTAAGGTCGACGGGGGTTTAGGAACGGTAGGCATTAGCGACCACGCTGCGCATGAACTTGGCGATATAACCTTTGTTGAACTGCCGAAGATCGGTGCCGTTGTCAAGCAGTTCGGGGTACTTGGCAGCATTGAATCGGTAAAAGCCGCCAGTGACATTTTTGCCCCGCTTTCCGGCAAAGTTACCAAAGTGAATGACGCACTGGACGTAACTCCGGAAGCGGTAAATGAGAGTGCTGAAGATGCCGGCTGGATGGCACAGTTTGAGATCGCCGATGAGGCGGAACTAAAGAATCTCATGACTCAGGATCAGTACAACGACTATTTAAAAACATTGTAGGGGTGCTTTTATGAACGACAGTCACTATTGTCCACATACACCTGAGGAAATAGCCGAAATGCTTTCCGTTATCGGTGTTTCCAGTGTTGAGGAACTTTTCTCGCCGATTCCGACGGAACTGCGCGCCAAGACTTTTAATATTCCGGCGGGGATGTCTGAATTTGAGACTTTTGATCGCATGACGGCGATCGCTGCCGAGAATACTCAGGGAGTTACCAATTTTATCGGCGGCGGATTTTACGACCATATTATTCCATCGGCAGTCGATCACCTATCAGGACGAGCTGAATTCTACACCGCATATACACCATATCAGCCTGAATGTTCGCAAGGGACCCTGCAGGCATTGTTCGAGTATCAGACTGCTATCTGCAGACTGACCGGACTGGACGTTTCCAACGCCTCTTTGTACGACGGTGGTACAGCTTGTGCCGAGGCCGCAATGATGTCGCTGCGCGTTACCGGTCGCAACAAGATTATCGTGGACGGATGTGTCAGCCCCTTTTCCAGGCAGGTCCTGAAAACCTATCTTTTCAACCTTGAAGTGGATGTAGTCGAAATTGCTCCGCTTGACGGCATGCTTAACCGTTCTGAACTTGCTTCAATGCTTGACGACAGCGTGGCTGCCGTACTGGTTCAGAACCCCAACTTCTTCGGCAGTATTGAAGATTTCACTTCTTTGGCAGATCAGGTACATGGCATAGGTGCACTGTTGATCGGATCTGTATATCCTATCTCGCTAGGAATTTTGAAATCCCCAGGCGAAATGGGTATAGACATTGCCGTCGGCGATGGTCAAAGTCTCGGCAACCCGCTCTCTTTCGGCGGCCCTTCTTTTGGCTTTATTGCTGCAAAAAAGAGCTTCATCCGCAATATGCCTGGTCGAATCGTAGGAGAGACGGTCGACCGAAACGGCAAGCGCGGCTATGTTCTCACGTTGCAGGCTCGCGAACAGCACATAAAACGACATAAGGCAACCTCCAACATCTGCAGTAATCAGGGCTTATGCGCTCTACGCGGTTTGATATTCCTTTCTGCTGTAGGTAAACAGGGACTTGCTGATCTGGCTCGTCTGAATCGTGATAAAGCGGAATATGCCAAAGCAGTGTTGACCAAAGTCCCGGGCGTGACAGTTCTTCAGTCCGCTATTACCTTCAACGAATTTACCGTGTTTCTGCCGAAAAGGGCTGATGAAGTGGTGACCTGCCTGCTTGATCGCGGCATTGCTGCCGGAGTGCCGCTTGGTGAATATTACGAAGGTTCGGAAAACTGCCTCGTCGTAACAGTCACCGAGAAAAGAACAAAGAAGGAAATTGATGCATTTGTTAAGGAGTTGGAGGTGGCGTTATGCAACTGATTTATGAAAAATCAATTCCAGGCCGCCGTGGTGTAAAGCTGCCAGCTTCAGATGCTCCAACTGCAGCTTCGCTGCCGGAATCGCTTCTTCGCAAGGAAAACGCTGCACTTGCTGAAGTATCAGAACTCGATCTGGTGCGGCACTTTACAAATCTTTCCCGTCGTAATTTCTCTGTAGATACCAATTTCTACCCGCTCGGTTCCTGCACCATGAAGTATAACGCCAAGGTGCTGGAAAACTCTGCTGCTCTGTTCGCCCCTTTTCATCCAATGACCGCACTTTTACCCGGCGGTGTTGACTTTTGTCAGGGGACTCTCGGCATGTTGTATGATCTGGGACAGCTGCTGGCAGATATAACCGGAATGGACGAGGTTACTACCCAACCTTTGGCAGGAGCACATGGCGAGATGACCGGCATTATGCTGATCGCTGCCTACCATGCTGCCAGGGGAAATAAAGCCAAAAAGAAATACGTAGTTGTTCCGGACTCCTCCCACGGCACAAATCCGGCATCCGCCGCGATAGCCGGTTACGAGATCATCACCGTTCCAACTGCATCCTATGGCGACATGGATCTTGAACTGTTCAAAGCTTCCATGAACGACGAGGTGGCCGCTGTCATGATGACCTGCCCCAATACGCTCGGGTTGTTCAATCCTCACATCAAGGAAATAAGCGACATTGCCCACAGTCACGATGCGCTGATGTATTACGATGGTGCCAACCTGAATGCCATCATGGGCAAGGTCAAGCCGGGTGATGTTGGTTTTGACGTAATTCACGTCAATCTGCACAAAACCTTCGGCACACCCCACGGTGGCGGCGGACCAGGTTCCGGTCCTGTCGGTGTGAAGAAAGCTTTGATCCCTTTCCTGCCTCAGCCTCGTATTGTCATGGACGACGACGGCAAGTTGCTGCTGGAAACAACCAATGCCGGAACCATCGGGCGTACGGCCAACTTTTTTGGCAACTTCGGTGTTATGGCTAAGGCATATGCCTACATAATCATGCTTGGCCGAGAAGGGTTGATTCAGGTTTCGGAGCAGGCGGTTCTGAACGCTAATTACATCAAGGAAAAGCTCAAGGCTTATTACGATCTACCATACGATATGACCTGTATGCATGAATGCGTATTTTCTGCATCAAAACAGCTGGAACACGGTGTTCACGCCATTGACATCGCAAAATTCCTGATTGACAGAGGCTATCATCCGCCAACGGTGTATTTCCCGATGATCGTCAAGGAGGCAATTATGATTGAGCCTACCGAGACTGAGAGCAAGGCGACAATGGACGCATTTATCGAAGTAATGATAGATGCGGCAAAAACTGCTGAAAGCGATCCGCAGGCGCTGCACGACGCACCACTGACTATGCCAATTTCGCGGCTCGATGAAACCAAGGCAGCCAGAGAGCAGAACGTCTGCTGTGTAGGATGACTTCCGTTTAACGGCATGCTGACTTCATGAACAGTACTAGACCAACTTGGCGCCTCATCGTAACCCCGCCGCTTTCCGGAGCGGAGAATATGGCTACTGATGAGGCGCTGCTCAGTTCCTTCGATCCGCTGTCATCACCTCCTATGTTGCGCCTTTACAGTTGGAATCCCCCGGCTTTATCGCTCGGACGTTTTCAGAAGGCCTCTGAAGTATTGAATCTGCCTTGCTGCAGTGCGGAAGGAATTGCGATTGTAAGGCGGGTGACCGGTGGCGGGGTTATCTACCATTACGATGAACTTACATATTCGCTGGTCTGCTCCCCATCGCAAATACCGCCTGCGTCTTCAATTAAGGACTCTTTTCGCATTCTGACAGGGTTTTTGTTGAAGTTCTACCGGGAGTTCGGACTTGATGCCTCCTATGCTGCTGACGTAGTACCGGAAGGAACCCGACTTGGTGAACGTACTCCGTTTTGTTTTGCAGGTAAGGAGAGTTTTGATATTCTCATAAACGGCTGCAAGATCGGTGGCAATGCTCAGCGCCGCCTTAAGGGTGTTATATTTCAACATGGCTCCATAC
>CAJBRY010000215.1 GCA_903958085.1 uncultured Geobacteraceae bacterium | reverse complement strand
TTCAATCATTACTTCGTTCAACTATTGACTCCAGTTTGCTTTTTTGCTCCTGACATATTTTTATATGATTCAAATGTTTCAACATATGCAAAGCAAAAATTACTTATCCCGATAACATTAGTTTTATTCGGTTTTATTTTGTTTCAAATCTCTTATCAGTATATAAGATTTTGGAGAAAGCCTGACATCTTAAAAGAAATTTCAGTCGAAATTAAAGCAACAAAAGAACATGGTGATGTTATTTTTACAAATTATAAGAACGCCATCTATTACCTAAGTGATATAGATCCACCAACTAAATGGGTTCATACTTCTATGTTGTTTGACCGCGAACTTATTAGAGCTGTACAGATAGATGAAAATCAAGAAATCAAAACAATTATTGCAAAGAAACCGGCATATATTGTCTGGAAGGGTATACCTAGTGGAGAATTAGCTGATTATCTAAATATGAATATGAAGCTAAAAAAGAAATACACGAATGAGGTGTCTTTTTACAGTCAGCAATAGATTGGACAGGAAATCAATCTATACAGCCTTTAAAAACGTTGGCTGAACATTTTGAAACAATATAATTTATAACGAGATTTTCATGAATTTATCTGATGTATTAGTTTGGATCGGTAGCAGTAGACCATTTTTCATGCTTAAATCGCCTACGAATGGTGGCGGAGCAATCTATCAGGGACCTGACACCTATCCCATGGTGGCTTTGACCTTTGATGACGGTCCGGATCCACGTTGGACTCCACCGATCCTTGCCGCACTGTCAGCGGCTCAAGCCAAAGCAACTTTTTTTTGCAGCGGAGAAGCTGTTGACAGAAACCCTGACCTTGTTTTAATGATTGCTTCAGCTGGCCACGAGATCGGAACTCATCTATGGGGGCACTGTAGCAATACGGTCAATGATCTTCAGGTGTTTTTTCGAGATCTTGACCGAAGCCTGGAACGTATTGTCGAAATTACCGGACAACCAGTTCATTTTCTCCGCTTCCCATATGGTCATGCTGGCAAGGTTTCTAGGTTTGATCTCGCCGATAGAGGGTTGCGCGCCGTTCACTGGACAGTGAGAGGGCGTGATACAACTGAACCCGATCCTACTCGGATCGTATCTAGGATAATGTCAGCGGCACGTCCTGGTGCCATCGTACTCTTGCACGATGCCATTGCCGATGAGCAAACGCTCAAACCAGGCTATCTGGTGACTCGTGAACAGACTGTTCGCGCCCTACCCCCTCTTCTTGAAGGGCTTACAAACCGTGGGTTGAGACCGGTAACCTTGGGAGAACTTCTAGCTTGACAGAACTTTATTCTCATATGACTAGTAAAACTAATGACATGCCGATCGACATGGTATTCACTTACGTTGACGGGGAAGACCCTGCTCACAAGGAGAAGCGGCTGCGCTTTGCCTCTTACTGTCACTCAGGAGAGATTAATTTTGACAGGGAACCGGGTAAGAGCATTGATATGCTCTACAATAATGTGAAAGAGATCACCTACAGTGTCCGCAGTGTTCTCAAATACTTACCATGGATACGAACAATATACATAGTCACGGACTCTCAGATACCGCCTGTAGACCAACACCTCATCGATTCCGTCAAGGTCAGGATCGTCGATCATTCGGAGATAATTCCGGAAGAGTATCTGCCTACGTTCAACAGCGCTGTAATCGAATCATGCTTACATCGCATCCCCGGACTATCAGAAATATTCCTTTACAACAATGACGATTACTTTCATTTTTCTCCTGTTGCCAAAGAAATGCTTTACAAGATCGACAGAACCGGAACAGATTCTCTTATCCTCTATGCCTATTGTGCTGTAATGAGGCATTTAAGACATTTAGTCTCCGAATTACTCCCAAAAGACTGGCTAATAGTTAATTCCCATTCAATCGCTATTTCAAATTCATTTTCACTCCTCATAAATAGTTGTCGCGATCTAAATTGGCATGACATCATTGTCCCCAGTCATTCGACGTTTATCATACGGAAAAGAACTGCATTTCGCCTGGAAAATGAGTTGGATGATGCCATACACGCCTGCCGCCAGCATCGGTTCCGTACACCTCGAAGGTTGTCGTACAGCACCCTGTTGTATACCATGGAAAAAAAGTGGCACATAAGAGATATGATTCTGAAGCCTTCAGCCGGAACTGATGCGAACCTTCAACGCACGTTTTCTTTCCGGCGCTATCGCAACAGCCCTGAGACCAGCGAACTCTGGCAAAAAGTAGTTGAATCAAATGTTCCATTTGCTTGCCTAAACAATATTAAATCATTTGATTACGAAAGTTTTACAGCGACCATGAGGAAAAAGGGGTTGGGCGAACCAGTCGCACTTTCGACTATGTCAGGTTTTTGTAGGAGTGTTGATGCCTGAGAGTATTCCGATTGATATGGTCTTTACATACGTTGACGGTGGTGACCCTGAACACCGGATAAAGCGTGATCTCTATGCCGACAGACATTCTGCAGAGGAACTCAATTTTGATCGGGAGCCGGGCAAAAGCATCGATATGCTCTATACCAATGTAGGGGAAATCACCTACAGCGTACGGAGTGTTCTGAAATACTTACCATGGATACGCACAGTCTACATTGTCACAGACCAACAGACACCTCCAGTAGATCAACACTTTATAGATTCCGGACGGGTTAGGATTGTCGATCATACGGATTTAATACCATCAGAGTATCTGCCTACATTTAATAGTGTAGCAATTGAATCATGCCTGCACCGCATTGAAGGGTTGTCAGAAATTTTCCTCTACAACAACGACGATTGCCTCCATTTCTCGCCTGTTACCCAGTCCATGCTTTACAGCATTGACGGAACGGGAACGATTTCTCTCATGCTATATTCCTATTGGGCTAGCGTTCATCATTTACAGCATATTATTTCCGATCTTCTCCCAAAATCTTGGTTTAATATTAATGCCCATGCTATGTCGATTTCAAATGCATCTGCACAACTAATTAGACATTATCAAGATCTTAAATGGCTCGACATAATCGTTCCTGTTCATATGACTTTCATCATACGCAAAAGGACAGCATTCCGCTTGGAGAATGAACTGAGCGATGCCTTGCACACATGTCGACTGCACCGATTTCGTACCAGAGGGATGCTGTCATACGCCACCATGCTGTACACTGTGGAGAAAAAGTGGCACACCACATCAAGCGGCCTGAAGCTTTATGGAGGAGGGGTAAAGAAGCTTCATCACGCATTCAATTTTGTAAGGTCTCACAGCGTTTTGGAGTCCAGAGCGGTTTGGCAGAAGGTTGTATGCTCATCTGCTCCATTTGTATGTCTCAACAACATGAAATCCTTCGAGTATGGCACCTTTATCTCAGTAATGAGAGAAAAGGGACTGGGTGAACCAATTGTTCACCAGATATGATAGTACCACGAGCAGCCAAACAGCAGAAACACGGCAATCACGATCAAAGGCAAAGGATCACCACACGGGAACTTGCTGCGAGATTTGTAGAAGAGGTCATACTCATACTTGCGGATCAGTCGTCCAGAAGAATCTTGCCTGGCAACTGGAACAAGCAATCCGTAACAGAATATTTTTCTCTTTAACATCATTCTGGCAAAGTACAGATCCGAATGCATGTTGCAGGGGAGTTCTATGAACTTGGCCAGCGAACTGACCCGAAAGAGGACGGCTTGCCAATGAAATGCATAAAGGAATCTTACTATACCGACAACAGAGGTTCCCATATGAAATGAAAACGGATGGGTTCCAAACATGAACATATCTGCAGCCGGATTACTGTACATGAACGTCAGTGCTGATGCTGTCGATTCTGACATCTGCCGATTGTCGGTAAGCACGACATCCTCCTGCAAAACCATAACATAGTCATTGCCGAGATCCATGCCCACTTTTATGCAGGTCTTGGTGTTCTCGTAGATTTCCCGGCGTATGTCCGGATTATGATCGCTCAGTTGACTGCAACCACTTGCCCGATCAAATACCATAACTTTCAGCGCATACCCCAAAAAAGCAAATTTTTCAAGATAATGGCTTGTTCGGTCTGGATGTACTGTCATTATGCAGATCAGCAGAGACATTTAATGGTTCACTTGTCAATTGTATTTAAGATATGTGGGAGGCTAACTAACTTTCTGTAGTGATAACAACGTAAATGAAGTGGTGTCAATTTAAATTTTTGGGATATTTTCCGAATATTGGCACCCATAAATTCTTAAACTAAATAACGAACCACACAATTTCGTCGGGTTTCCAAAATATCTGCTTGACAGAGAAGTGGTCGGTTGCGTAAATGCTTTCCATCAAAGGGTCTAAAATTAATCACAGAATAAAAAATTAAGTGCCATTCCAATTGAAAGATGTCAACATGATCCACAGCCACAAACCCTTTCCAGAGGCTAAAAAACGTCCTTACGGAACACCACTATATGAACCTCTTTTAGTGTCGAAGCTGTTTGGTTAATGTCTGATTACCGCTTCATTTCGAGAGGTTCCCTCATTAATATGGCAGGAATGATAGCCCGAGTTATCTTTTCGCCCTTGATAATACTGCTGCCGAGGTTTTTCTCTCAGGAAACTTTCGGCATGTTTGTGTCCATCCAGACCTTTCTTATGACCACTTATCAGCTAGCAAGCTTTGGACTTAGTCGCGGTATGGCATGGTGGATTCCTCGACAAATATCAAAAAATAGATTTTCAAACCGTGAAGTATGGAAAGGCCTGAAGGCGGTTTCTACATGCGCCACTTTAGTAGCCCTGTTTATAACTGTTCTTGCCTGGCAATACAGCTCTATGATTCCAGGAATCCCCAAGGAAATTCCAACCAGCTTCTTCATTATCTGCATGGCATCTCTTCCGGCCGTTGTTATACTGAATTACGTCTGCGGCTGCCTTGATGGCATAAGGAAGCCAGAGTATGGAGCAACCTATTGTCAATTTCTTTCCATTTCACTTGTTCCAATAATCGCTCTTATCCTCTTCTTCACAAAAACAGCTAACGCTCTTGCATGGAGTCTTTTCATCTCGAACTGGTTATGTGCCGGAGTCGTCCTACGACATTTTCAGCAAAATTTTCCTTGGGAGCCATATATAAAGATATTTCCGCTGGAGCGGGAGCTTCTACGCTATTCCATCCCCTTTGCATTGGACAAATGGGTTGCTAATACCATTGTGCGTATTGACCTCTGGATGGTTCTAACGATAATGGGGCCCTCCAAAGCGGCTGTCTATGGCATTATCCTCATGCTTTCAGGTGGAATTAAAAAAGCACGCCTTAGCTACGACCCACTCCTAGTCCCTGTAATCAGCAGCATGAACACCAAATCGCACACAACCCAGCTGCCAGAGGTTTTTTCCTATACCACTCACATGGTTTCGATCCTTCAGTTCGCTATTGCCATAACTATGGTATTTTTCCCAAAAGAGCTCCTTGCTATTTCTGGAAGCCAGTATTCTGTTGATACCTTACCTTTCCTTATTCTCGTTGTATGCAACCTGTGCAGTGGCTTAACCGGACTGTCAAAACAGGTATTACTTGGCTTTGGAAAAAGTGGGCTTGTATTGTATACCAATATAATTGTTCTCGGAGTTGCAGTGTTTTTGAACAGTGTGCTCATTCCAGATTATGGTTTGACCGGTGCTGCATTCAGTGCACTTCTGGCAATTGTCCTGCAGGGCACAATCCATATTTGTTTTCAGACCAGGCTTGCAGGAAAATGGCTTTATAAGCCATATGTCGTTGTCAACGCTGCCTGGATGCTCATAGCCGTCATAGTAGGCATTATTATTCAGTCTCCGCTTGCTGCAATTCCATTGCTAAACCGTATTCTCATTTTCCTTCCAGGAATGACTTTTTACGCGATCTGGGCATGGCTGGAATGGAAACGAATGCATCGAAGCCATTAGTTGGCTGTTCTGAATTAATCTGGAGAATACAAATATGATTGATTATTTATTCCATCGCTTTAACGCATCTAGTTTCCGTTTGGCAATGAGCATTGTAGTAAAAAACGAAGCCGATATTATCGAGGCTAGTATCCGTACACATTCCAATCTAGGGGTTGATGCCTTTGCCATAATGGACAACAATTCAAGCGATGGTACACGAGAAATCCTGGCCAGACTGCAATCAGAGTTTGAGATCATCATAGTTGATGAGCGGGGAATTTTTAAACAGGCTAAATGGATGCGACAATTGGCGGGTATTGCCAAACAGAAGTTGAAAGCTGACTGGGTGATAAATAACGATGCAGATGAGTTTTGGTTGCCACGAAATGGATTAAGCCTTAAACAAAATCTCGCCTTTAAAGGATCAGTATTGACCTGTAGTCGCTACAACATGCTTTTGGATGAGGTGTGCAATGCAAGTGGTAACTGTTTTGATGCACAGTATTATGTGACCACCCCAATTGCCTATCCAAAGGGCACTATTCAGACCAATAAAAAACGTTCCTGCCTTTTGGGAAAAATAGGTCCTAAGGTGATTGTTAATCCTCATGGGTTAATTTCATTGCGTTCTGGGAACCACAAAGCCCTTCACATCGCCAATATGTTAGATTACCTCATACCTGGCTACGACAGTATTAAGCGTTTTGGTAAAATCGAAGTATTTCATTACCCGATTCGTAGCTATGCTCAGTTCGAAACGAATGTAATCAATCGTAGGCATCTGATAGAATGTGGTATCACTGTTGGACCGCACTATAGGAGATGGGTTCAGATTCTCAACCAAGGTGGGTTAATGGAGGAGTTTAATATGAACTTTGTACAATCTTCCACGGACATTGAAACTTTGTGTAAATATGACATCGTGCGTATGGATCCTAGCATCCGTAAGGCAATTGTTAGCAATAGGGTTTGACAAAAAAACGCTTTGATCTTCCTACAAACTGGACGAAAGCTGAGAAAGGCTCAAACAGAAAATATCCCTCCGTTTTTGATATTGGATACCGATGATGGACTATAGAAAAATCACCCAACATCTTGCACTTTATGTCTCTGCCGGATTATGCGGTACAATCCTTCATTTTTTCCTTTTTTTAAGAGCAACACCTTACAATACTGCTTATGTTCTTGATGTTCCTAACTATATATACCATTCCATATTCTATTTCTGGTATGGAACGGCTCTAATCTCCCTCCCTTTTGTTATTGCCGCCGCTTTATTTAAGAGGGAGACACACTTCCTATTTTATTTCCATTTAATGATGCTCTTTTTGAATCTGGTCGCAACGCAACTAGACAACGAGCTTTTAAGATTTTTAAACATCCACTTTTCATTTGACTTCCTTTCAGTCTACGCAAAAACAAAAGGCATTCCAGAGTCAATCTGGGACAGTTTGAGAGATGATGCCGGCGGGAGTTATAGCTCTCTACTGCTTCTTTCTTTACCAATCATTTTTGCCTTCTTTGCAATTAAGATCAATAAGAAAGCTATTTTGCTGTCAATAAGGATGTTTTATGTTTTATGTGTTGCATTTTCTATTGGATTCCTAATAGTCCCGTTTTTATTAAGAACCTCCCTTTTTGGCAAAAAACTTCGAAAAGCCAAAGTTGCCCCTGTAATTATAGTTTTGAAAGATAATATTTTTGACTTGTTTGAACCCAAAAATAATTTCAGTAATATCAATGTTGCGACTGGAAGATTCAGGGATATCTGGAATAACGCAAATAAGGATCCAGGCTGGAAATTTACGGATAAGAAACAACCCTTTAGAAAAGAGTATTCAGGAGAATGCAGGAACTATGGTGACAAACCATGGAATTTTGTGGTTATTTCGCTTGAAACCTTCAAAGCAACTAATTTGGCACTTTTCAACCCAGAGGAAAAAACTATTGCCACACCTTTCCTTAATTCCCTCGCAACCTCAGAATTGGGATCATACTACAGCAGATTCTATTCAAACAGTCAGCCTACAATATTCTCCTTTATGGCAATTCACACAGGAATATTTCAACATTCTTCAAAAATGGTAGCTAAAGCATTTATTAATGAGGATTTGAAAAGCTACATCTCAATATTACGAAATAACGGCTACGACACATTGTTCTTTAGTGCCACAGACCCTGACTGGGACAATCAGAGAACTTGGGTGAATAAATGGTATGACGGTATGCATTATGATTCTTCCAAAAAGGGGAATGACAGGATTGCTATGCGAAAGGCTTCAGAAGTCCTTAAATCAAGGAGAAATTCTTATAAACCTTTTGCTGCAACAGTTTTTCTTATGAGCAATCATTATCCTTTCAGATCGCCTGAAAAATCTTTTGATATTTATTTCGGAAACGAAAAACGCAAAAAGATTTTTAACACAATGCGTTATGACGATGATGTGTTGAAGGAATTTTTTAATTTAATAAAATCAGAACCATGGTTTGACAATACGGTTTTCATAATAACAGGTGACCACGGAATGGATATGG
>CAJBRY010000214.1 GCA_903958085.1 uncultured Geobacteraceae bacterium | reverse complement strand
CCTAGAGCAATTGGTACTCATTCTGACTCAGTAAAGCGGTTAATTTCAGAAAATAAACATTTATATGGCGATGGAATAGTATTGTTCGATGATGCACCTGCTTTCTATGAGGATTATAGACTTGATAATGGATATAATTGTAACTGGCCACAAAGACTAGATGTAAAGGAATGGTTATATTACAAACCAAGCGGAGTATGGGTTAAAGGAATGAAAGAACATGCAGCTTCAAAATTCTTAGTAAAAAACATAGTTAAGGTTAATGATGTTATGCTTTCTAATATAAAAGACAAACTTATCTCGACTAGCATAAAGGATAGTGAAATGATCAAAACAACAACTAATTTATTTGAATCAAAAATAAAAAATATAATTCTGTGTGGCCCTCCTGGGACTGGTAAAACATATAGTGCTAAGAGATGTGGTGCAAAATTACTTGATATTGATGCTTCGTATGTTGATTTAGAAGAAGAAGGATTGGGCGGCATATTTAATGATCATAGATTCCCTAAAATTGGGTCAAAAGGGTCTTGGTCTATAGTTCAGTTCCATCCTTCATACAATTATGAAGACTTTGTTCGCGGCATCCAGATTTTAACCCCAAACGGCGCAACCTCACCTGAATATAGAACTGTCAACAAAATCATCGCTGACATGGCGACAGAAGCAAATAAGCGTGAAAATCGCGACAAGAAATATGTCCTTATCATTGACGAGATAAATAGGGCGCACCTTGCTGCCGTCCTTGGTGAACTCATATACGCACTTGAATACCGTAAATGTGCAGTAGATTCTCCCTACGAGATTAACGGTGAACGTAAAATTTCTATTCCAGACAACATATACGTCATTGGCACAATGAATACCGCTGATAGATCAGTTGGTCACATTGATTATGCTGTAAGGCGAAGATTTGCTTTTGTTCCTTTACTTCCTGAAGCGGACAAATGCTCAAAGGGCCGAGATCTTTTTCTCGAAGTTGCTCGTCTGTTTTGGAAAAATCCCGAGAAACGAGAAGGACATCCTGATACACTCTCCACGGAATTTCATGCAGATGATGTGCAGCCGGGGCATACATATTTCTTGGGCGATGATATCAATACTTTGGTTCTTAAGTTCACATATCAGGTATATCCGCTTCTTCGAGAGTATTACAAGGATGGCGTGTTGGTTAAGTCTCCAACCCTGTTTGAGGGCAATCTAACAATTGCCGAACCAGAATCTCATGTAAACGTAATAAAAAAAGTCACCCAGTTCCTTGGAGTGGAGGAAGTAGATGGGAGTGATCAGTCAACTGGGCCATCAGACGATTCTGAAGAGGATGAAAGTTGATGATTGAAGAGGCAATCACCGAAAGATCAGTTATCCGCATCCCTATATGCCTATCTAATCTTAGTGAGTATGATGAATTATCATTTTGTCACTCAATGGATTGCGAACGTTATGCTGAGTGCAAAATGGATAGGACTATATATGCCGACGAATTACCAGCTAACCTTTCCGGGGATAAGCGATTATTGGGACTTCAGCGTTCAAACGAAGGCAACCTATACCTTTCATATTATTCCGGTGCTGTTTGGTTGCGGAAACCAAATGCTGAACAGAATGGTATTCCATTAGTAGTTGCACCAAAAATTCAGAATCTCGATACAGTATCAATGTGGGTTGAAGTTGCTGAATCTTCAATTTATTCACCCTCACTCAACGAAAACGTATTTGACTGTAAACCTGAAGAACCAACTATTAATGGAGTGACTTTGCCAGATGTGACCCTTCTGCAAGTTGCGGTATTTTTGAAGGAATTGGCTCATTTTTGTCAACGAGACTTACGGCAAGATTTTACGAGAATCAGAGATAATCTTACCGGAAGAATCAAAGGACGGATACTAATTGGTGAAAATATAAGACAGAATACTGTTAGAGGAAGGGCAGATCGTGTCGCATGCGAATACTCCAGCATGACCATTGATACTTCAGCTAATCGAATACTTAAAGCTGCTCTTTCTCGATGTTATCGCTATCTATCTCAAAATAAGTCGATTGCAAATTTGGCTATATGGTCCAGACAATGTGATGCAGCACTCTCTGACGTAAGTACTGTTCAGATAAATGATCATGATTTTAGTGGAATAAAATATACGGGATTGATGCAGCGGTATAGAAGGCCACATGCCTTGGCAAAGATGATCCTTAAAAGATTACGTACTGATGCACAGGGCAACATATCTGATCAGGAAGCAGTGACAGTGCCTTTCTATGTCAATATGTGGAGATTGTTTGAGTTGTATGTTGGCGTTACTCTAGAGAAAACAAACATTTGCTTTAAACCTCAGCATAGCAACACCTTCAACTTTGAGCTCCCCTCTAAAAGCTCTATGATTATAAGGCCAGATTACTATGGTGAATATCTTAATGAAGGAATTGTTGTTGATGCAAAGTACAAATGCATAACTAAAGAAATATTGAAGCCGGAAGAAAGAAATCTTGAATTAGATGGTTTTGCGGTTGATGTTAGCCCTAGTAATTCAGATATTTATCAGCTAATTGCGTATAGTGCTATGTTGTATGCAAAAACGGGTAAACCAGTGAAGAAGGCTTTGCTTATTGCACCTGGTGTTCCAGGGAATGGCAATAGTATCTCAAAATTTGAAGACCTAATAAGAATTGGAAGGATTCTCAATCTTAAGCAGAATTTTGAAAATAATGATGCTGAGATTATTCCTGAACAGATAATCGTAGTTCCTTGTCCGGTCCCGAAACGGCGAGAATCTATAAAACAGTGAATAGCCCCGTCCACAGGTCCTTACTCCAAATGCTTTAAAATGCACAGCCAACCCTTTGGATTGACTGATAGAAACAAACGAAATGCCTGAACCTATTGCCTTTGGCAGGAAACTATTCATACCCGTTCACAGAACGGCGTATTTAAGTTTCAAAGATTTTATAAAAAAACATTGATTCGACTTCAAATTTAATCCTCAAGTGTCCAATTCTGACACTCCTCGGTGTTACCTGTAGATCATAATAAATCTACAGGAGGCACCATCATGGCAACAGACACCGACAAGCAACAGAAAGAAAACGGACTCAAAGACTACGGCATCATCTACATCTCCGGGGCAATTAACAGCGGCACCGCAGAATCGGTCTGCAAGGAGATCATCGACCTCAACATCAAAGGCGAGGTCAACCAGATCCAGATGATAATCAACTCGCCGGGCGGTTCCTGCCCGGCTGGTTTCTCCATCATCGATATAATGGAATGGTCACGCATTCCCATCTACACCACCGGCATCGGTATGATCGCCAGCATGGGACTGCTCATCTTTATGACCGGTGAAAAAGGGCGCCGGGTTATAACACCGCGTACTTCAATTCTCTCTCATAGATTCTCCGCCTTCAACTTCGGTAATCATAGCCAGCTTATCGCCAGTCGCAAGGAAGAGGATCTAGAGCATGAACGCATCCTCCAACACTACCTCACCTATTCCAACATCAAACATAAAGACGAGCTGGAAAAATACCTGCTACGCGATGTGGATACCTGGCTGACACCAGACGAGGCTATTCAGTACGGACTTGCTGACGTGGTTGAACCGATCCGGAAACGGGCATAGGGGGACGACGATATGCAAGCACTCATGCAAACAAGTTACGGGTCATCAGATCTGGCAGCACAGGTTATAGCCATCTCCTCACATCGGGACAGTAAGCCGGAACCTGTTTCCTTCAGCAATAACAACGATCACCTCCAGGCACTTGAGTATGAATCCAAGTTGATGGTTGCTGTGGCCACTTTACGCTGTGGCACTAATAATCCGGAGGAGAGTGCCGTTGACAAAGAGTCGCGGTTTCTGTTTCTGCCGAGTGGAGCCGATCTATTTAAGGCGGCGGAACTGCTTGAAATCGTAACGGTTCAAAACCGTGCGAGGGAAGCGGTTTCGTTGAAGCAGGGAATCAAACTCAACTTCATCGAATTTTGTAATAGCTGGGAGTTGGACAACGTTGAGCGGAAAATCGTCATGCTGCTTTTGATGCAGTTTTCATCGCCCGGTTTTTACTCCACATATCTGTCCAGTGGGCTGGAACGGAGTTGCGACAACGGCATGGAGATCGGCGCCGTTCTCACAATCATCTCCGAACATCTCGGAGAACAGCTTGAGAACCGTCGATATTTCAACATATACGGCTCGCTGCTGGGCAAGGAGATTCTTAACTCAAACCATAATTTTATCGACAGTACTACCAGCATCCTCAGGATGTCGGTCTATCTGCATGAGCGTTACGTCAGGCATATCCTGGGGGATGAAAACCAGTATCACGTGGCATTCAGATTTATCAGGCAGGAGCGGTCAAACGTCAATCTTGCACAGGTCGTGCTGCCGGATGACTTGAAAAGTGATGTTGTTGAACGCGCCGAACAGTATCTTGCTGGTCGGAAAGACGGAACACTTGAACAGCTTGATGAATTCTTCGGCTACGGGACCGGCATGGCCTTTCTATTTCATGGACCGTCCGGCACCGGAAAGACCATGCTTGCCAAAGGCATTGCCAACCACCTCGACTCCCCACTCATATCGCTCAATCTTGAGGATATGCCAAAGATTAACGTTTCGGATGACGAGATACTTGCCATGTTGTTTCGGGAAGCTGCTCTACTTAACGGTATAGTGTTCCTTGACGAATGCGACGATGTATTCGGACGCAGCGAAACACGGCTCAGCCGTTCACTTCTTCTTGAGATAGAGAAGTCGCGCTGCATTACAATCCTTGCCACCAACAAACCGCTCGAACTCGATCCCGCCATGGAGCGACGTATCGCTATGAAAGTAAGGTTTGAACTTCCCGACGCTACCTTGAGAAGGCGAATGTGGCAGGCTCTACTCCCACCTGCAGCCGCATGGTCCGAAGATGTAGGCCTTGCTTTGCTGGCAGAGCGTTTTCAGTTCTCCGGCGGTCTGATCAAAAACTGCATCCTCATGGCCTTGACGTCTGCACAAGCCTCCGACAGTTCAAAAACAATTCTGACCCAGGCAGCACTTGAGCGTACTGCCACGCTACAGACAGCAACTATAAGCGATATCAGTAGATTGTGCGAAAAACTAACTCCCGTAAAAACCCTTGATGCTGTTCCGGTCGGCTATGCCCAGCGGGATCAGTTGCGCGGACTTGCCAGAGCATGGGAGTGGTTGCGGAATGAAAAGACTGGGTTCAATCTGCTTTTCAACTGCATTGACATTACGACCGGTATCAAAGCGGCCTGCGGACTTGCCGGCGAGATTGGCATGGATGTTCAGGCTTTTGATATTACCAAAGTTTCGTCGGTTGCAGATGATGACAAGGTACTGGACTTAATTACTCAGCGCCGAATCTATCCCATGGCAGCGGCATTTTTGAACAGCGGCTCCGGCCGTTTCATGACTCTGTTTATCGATTATCAAGGGGATGTGGCAAAGTTAATCGACTCGGGATACGACAAAGCGACAAACCTTATGTACGGCGAGATGTTCCATCAGCTGCGCAAGAATAGCGGGCTTTTCTGTTTGGTAACCAAAGACGTCAAAACCGGCAACGTGCCGGTGGAGTTTCACCAGATGGTTACTCTGGCACATCCCCCGGAAGAAATGCAGTTGAAACAGTGGGAGGCAAATCTGGGGGCAGGCTCACTATGCGATGACGACCTGGTAGATTTGGTCGAACGCTATCCAATGCACCTCCCTGAAATTGAGTTCATTGCACGTCAAGCCAGAGTACGTGGCATCATTGCCGGTCGTGACAGGGCTGAAATTGGGGATGTGACTGAAGTTATTACCGGGTATCGCGGCAGTAAAAAGGCTGGAGTGCTCTTTGGAGGGAGGTAAAAAACATGCAGAACAAACTGATCTTCGATGCTTCCGGCAATCATGAGATGCCTTTTGACGGAACCGGTCCTCACATAAAGGTAGGCATCTACTGGAGTATTGATGATGTCATCGTTGGTAACGCAGTCTATCTCCACGAAGCCGAGGCATACGGCGATGCTCTGCAGTACGGCGGCCATCACGGATTCTGGGAAAATCTGAAGCCAACAACAGAAGCTGAACGAAAGTTCAAGTCCCACGCTTACGATTACTACCCTCGCGGTAGAATGGTATTCTTTCGCAAGCGTCAGACAGTCAGGCTTTACGTTGATCGATGTATGGATAACGATATCCTCAACGCCGCGCTGGATTTTTTTGAACATCAAGAGACACAGATCGAGATAGAAACCGATGACCACTACCGTTGCGTGGGATGCAACCGACATTATCTTGAATAAGGAGAAAATTCAATGCTTGCCAAAACCAGTGTTACAACTCATCCGATTGACCTTGCCAAATTGACAATGAAGCATATCCAATCAAGTCTTGACAAGGATATGGTCAGTCATCAAATTGATAGATGCCTTAGGAGAGTTGCCGCTGAATATGCCAGAAAGCGAGACTACAAAGAATCATTTTCCCTGTGCAATGAAATAGAAAGCAGATTCTGGCTTGTCCGGACACTTATGGATGTTGGCTGTGAAATGCTTGAATCCGGTGAAGAAAAAGCAGCTCTTAAAATGATAGAATTGGCTTGGGAAAATGCGCGTGCTCAGGAACATGGTTTTCCAGAAGCTGACTTGCTTGATCATCTAAATGTTTTTTCAAGTTACGGTCATGATAAACTTGTCCGCTCTATTCTGAAATTCGCTCTGGCGCGGATTGAGCAAATGGACTATGGAGAGTTTCGTCTGAATTGTTTCAGCACAATGATTCCGAGTCTTGCGGTGCATTGGAGAGAAATGGCGGAGCAAATTATTGACCATGTCCTATCGCTACCTAGTGTCTTACCAAATTCAAGAGATAAAAAGCTCAAACCGTCTCTCGGGAATTTATTTGATATCGCTATGGAAATCAGTAGGCATGATTTGGACTGGACCGTCGAACGAGAAGATCAATTTAACAGGCATTTGTCAAAACGGTAAAGTTATTTTACATGGTGATTATGCTAATAAATCTAAATACATTTATGTTGAAGTGGACTCAGATGTAGCAAAAGCTGCAAT
>CAJBRY010000213.1 GCA_903958085.1 uncultured Geobacteraceae bacterium | reverse complement strand
TTGTAAAAGCCTCGAGGAACATACGTTGCACAAATTCCCTTGTTGATTTCCTTTACGTTGCAGAAGGGAAGTTTGGCGGAGTTGTTAATCTGTTTACAAAAATCTGGGATATTTCTGGTCTTGGACTTATTATTTCAGAGGCAGGAGGTGTTATCAAAGATATTAATGGCAGTGATCTTCAGTTTTTACTGAATGATGGTGTTACTGAGAGGAATTTTGCAGTTATGGCCGGGTCGGAACAAATAATCGGTGAGCTTACAAAAGTTGTTTTGAAAAAATCCTGATGTAGTTTCTGCCGGTCCCGTTAAGATTTATTTAAAAAAAAGTTATAAGAATAATTATGCGCAGGAACTTTAATTTTTTCATTGTTTTTATTCTGATTCTTTCCTTGTCAGAATCAGCTTATTGCCAGCCAACCGGTGCAAAGCTAAATCCTCTTTATTACAAAGATGCATCCGGAAATGCGAAAACTATCAAAACGCCAGGAGAGTGGGAAAATCGCAGAAGCCAGATCCTTGTTAATCTTCAACTGGTAATGGGGCCTTTCCCTGATGCTTCAAAGAAAGTCGCGCCCGAAATGAAGATTATTGACGAGACTCTGATTGACGGTGTCCGACGTATTAAAATTTCCTTTTTAACTGAAAAAAACGATCGTTTGCCGGCCTTTTTACTGATACCTGCCGATCTTAAAGGAGCCGTTCCTGCAATACTTTGCCTCCACCAGACAACTTCCATCGGCAAGGGCGAGCCGGCAGGAACAGGCGGCAGTCCAAATTTAAATTATGCCCTGGAGCTTGCAAAACGAGGTTATGTTACACTCGCTCCTGATTATCTGAACTTTGGAGAGTATAGTTTTGATCCCTATGCCAATGGCTATCTGAGCGCTACCATGAAAGGAATCTGGAATCACATGGCTGCTGTTGATCTTTTACAGTCATTGCCTGAAGTTGATCCGGAGCGTATTGGCTGCATTGGTCATTCTCTGGGCGGGCACAATTCTCTTTTCCTTGCAGTTTTTGATAAACGGATCAAAGCTGTCGTAACCAGCTGCGGATTCAATTCATTTTATAAATACTGTGGCGGCGATCTGACAGGGTGGAGCCATAAAGGATATATGCCAAGGATAGCAACTGTTTATGAAAAGAGCCCGGCAAAAATGCCTTTCGATTTTCCTGATATTTTAGAAGCAATAGCACCAAGGCCGCTATTCATAAATGCTCCTTTGAAAGACGCAAACTTTGAAATATCAGGAGTGTATGATTGTGTAAATGCCGCAAAAACAGTTTACAGTTTACTGAATGCATCAGGTAATATTGTGATGAATAATCCGGATGCACCTCACGATTTTCCGTCAGAGGTGCGCGAGGCTGCATATTTATTTCTTGACAAAGAACTTGGATTCACGGGGCGAAAGACAGGGATCAGATAATTGCAACTTTATCAAGGCAAATTATTAGTTCAGGAATATTGTTACTGAAGAGCTTATTTGTTAGATTTGCGGCCATTACACAGGGTCGTGATTCCTCACTGTGTAAAGATGAATTTTCAAAAAAATATTAATATAAAAGATGAATAAGAGCTCAATTATAACCGTAGTACTGCTGGCATCACTCCTGTTAAGTTGCAATAGAAGCAAAGATTTTCAGGTTACAGACCTTCATATACATATTAAAGGCGGCTTCACCATTGAAGATGCCGTTCTGAAATCTGAAAAGGAAAATATAAGATATGGGG
>CAJBRY010000212.1 GCA_903958085.1 uncultured Geobacteraceae bacterium | reverse complement strand
TTAAGCATTCAAAGATTTGCTGAATACCTGAATCAGTACGATATAAATTCAGATACTGACTTATCATCTATTTTTGAACATCTGCCACCAGTCATTCAGAGGGCATATATAACAAGCTCGCGCAAAATTTCTCCTACGGACGATTTTCTAACCGTCTTTCTTTATCTCTTTTTGCAGTCGGATTATGGCAAAGACTTGAACAGAAAAGTGTGTAGAATCATCAAGAAACGCTTTAAGCATGCCAACCTAGCAAAAGACTTGGTCAAGAGGGTCAGCGACAAAATCGAACCGATATTGCATCAAAGTCAACTATTTTAGGATGTTAAAGATTTGATATAATCAATTGGAATTATATACTTAATGAAATTTCAAATTCGTTCCAATCCATAAGGAAATATTTATGGCAACAATCCTGACAAAATGGTTCACAGAAAAGATTCATTTAGGCGAAATGACGATTTATAATGAACTGGCGGTGGTACCTTTGTTTTGTTCCAGAGAAAATGGTACTGAATACATTACCCTGAAAAAAGCTCTGGCCACCGGATTGACAGTGAGTGAGGTCAGTGAGGGGGGTAGCGTACCAGAGTTGAAGCTAACGAATCTAACCGGAAAGAATGTATTGATATTGGATGGCGAAGAATTAGCGGGGGCCAAACAGAACCGTGTGTTGAACACCAGTATTCTGGTCGTTGCCAAAGATAGCCTAGTGATCCCAGTATCCTGCACGGAACATGGCCGATGGGCATACAAGTCAAAACGTTTCGAGGATTCCAATGTGTGTATGTCACCAACGCTTCGCAGCAGAAAAAATCAGTCGGTGTCATCAGCATTGAAATCTTCCGGTCGTTATGTGTCCAATCAGGGGGAAGTATGGAACAGTATTTCTGAACTGCGTGCCAGTCATGGTACAGCCTCGCAAACCGGTGCAATGAAGGTAATGGATATTATCGATGATGATTTGATGCTGGTTACAGAGAAATTTCTAAACAGTTGATGGGTTCTTAAACGAATTACACAAAATCAGAAAAATGGCTAATCTGAAAAAGCGGCTGAATTCGCTTCAGGCACGAAAGACAGAAATCGATCAGGTGATGGGAAAGCAGGCGTCCATACCAGTATTGACATCACCCTGCTAATTCGATACGACTGCCTTGCTGCTTTATTCTTTTTGCCCGTAACCATGCCCCATCACAGGGATGTCATCATTCTGTGCATAATATCTGTGTTTTCATTATCAACAGCCTTTCATCTTTGCACTTGTTGGACAGTTCGGCCATATCTATCGCAGGATAAAGGGCTCTCAGTTCTCGTTTCATCTTTTCTTCTTAGACTTTTAGCAGTGGTCTGTGATTGGTTTATTACAAACAGAAAATATCTCTCAAGAAATGGATTCTAACTAATGAAAATATCTTTACTGCTGCTAATAATGGGAATATCTCAAATTGCTTTCGCAGATGAACTTATCCAGATGAGTAACGGTATGACTTGCTGGCGCAATAAGACAGGATTTATATACGGTTGTTCAGGTGAGTTTTCTACTGGTGATAATGGTTTTAACGATGTTCGTACTGGTACAAGATATGAGATGGCCAGCCCAGATAATGCAATAAACACTCGCACTGGCCAAACGATTAACGTACCATCAATAAAACAGGACAGCGATAGAAAACGAAATAATGTTAGAGCCTTGGATAAAGAAAGCGATGTGGATAAGGATGATAACTATTGAAGATTAAAGTTATTACCTTTAATATTTACTGACAACTTTATACGTTGAATCCAATTTGTTTCCGATTAAATTAAGACAACAAGATGTCAGGATTCGAGCAAAAGTACTTTCATTATTTATAAAAAGAGAGGCTGAAACCCCATGAATCAGCTATTGAGACCCCAGATGGATATCTATACAGAAACAGGTATTCCCTGCCGAATTGAAGAATTTTTAGGTGGAGGGGGCCAAGGAGAGGTTTATCGAGGACTGATTTCTGGAAATCCGGTTGCTGTAAAATGGTATTTTCCGGAACAGGCAACCCCAGTTCAACGAACAGCGCTGACGAATCTGATCCAACGTGGAGCGCCCAATGATAAATTCCTGTGGCCAATCAGCATCGTATCAAATCCGGATATTCAGGGTTTTGGATATGTGATGCCGCTTCGGGATAACCGGTTCCAAAGCATTGTGGATTTAATGAAGCGGCGGGTAGAACCCACGTTCTGGACCCTGATCACTGCCGGATTTGAATTGGCGGACAGCTTTTTCCAACTTCATGCAAAGGGATTGTGTTATCGGGATATTTCCTTTGGAAATGCTTTCTTTGATCCTCAGACCGGAGAAGTCCTGATCTGCGACAACGATAATGTAACCATAAATGGTCAGGACATCTGCGGTGTGCTGGGCACCCCTCGTTTTATGGCGCCGGAAGTGGTGCGGGGAGAAATTCGACCATGTACCCAGACGGATTTATTTTCCCTTTCCGTACTGTTGTTTTATCTTCTCATGATACACCACCCCCTGGAAGGCAAACAAGAAGCCTCGATTAAATGCTACGATCAACCCGCAATGAATAAGCTTTATGGAACCCACCCCATTTTTGTTTTCGACCCCCAAAATGATTCCAACCGTCCGGTACCCGGATATCACGACAATGCACTGGTTTTTTGGCCCATTTATCCTGAGTTTTTACGAAAATTATTTGTCAAGTCATTCACCGATGGCATTCATGATCCACAAAATGGACGGGTTCGGGAGAGCGAATGGCGAATGGCGCTTTTGCAGCTTCGGGATTCGATTCTGTTCTGCAGCCATTGCGGCGCGGAAAACTTCTATGACATGGATCAGTTGAAACAAGCCGGCTCGCTGGACCCTTGCTGGTCATGTAACAGTGATCTCAGATTGCCGCCTCGAATTCGATTGGGCAATTATATCGTAATGCTCAACCATAACACACGGCTTTTTCCCCACCACATTAATCCGCAGAAACTGTATGATCTTTCAGAACCTGTTGCGGAGGTCACCCAGCATCCATCAAACCCGAACAAATGGGGAATCAAAAATCTGTCAAATGATAAGTGGACTGCTATTGATCTGAATGGTTCAT
>CAJBRY010000211.1 GCA_903958085.1 uncultured Geobacteraceae bacterium | reverse complement strand
GCTTGTATTGCTTCATCTGTGCACCTTTTACTTGGTCGTTTAAGTGGCGCTGATAGTAACGCAGCTCACCACTTAAATTCACTTACAAAAGTTGCACTTCAGACTTGAATCCGCCTTTTTATAAAATTTACGCAGACCACAGTCATTTAAGCTGTGGTTTTTTATTTAATTATTCTGCCTTGTGTGGTATTAAATTAAGGTTATGGCGCTATATTCCTGCAAACTTGGTGCATCGGATGGTAAAATCCTCTTAAGAGATTTTGAGGCTGCAGATGGTGGTGTATTGCGTAAAAACCTTGAAGATCAGGGTTTTTATGTGTTTGAAGTAAAAAAGAAGCCGTTTCAGTTTCTTTTTGACAAAGGCATCAAGCGTAGAAAGATTGATAACAGGGCACTTCTCACTTTCAATCAGGAAATGCTTGTTTTGATTAAGGCCGGAATGCCTATAATGCAGGTACTTGATGCAATTCTTGAACGTCACGAATCTGGCGCATTGTATGAAGTTCTAGTTCAGGTCCGTGATGATGTGAAAGCAGGCGCAGCGCTATCGGTTGCAATGGAGAAGCATGGTCGCGCTTTTCCATATTTGTACGTTGCTTCAATTCGTGCAGGTGAACGTACAGGGGATCTTCCGCAAACAATTCGGCGATATATTGAATATTTGAAGAGAGTTGGATCGCTCCGTAAAAAAATTGTGGCAGCATTGTTCTACCCCGCGATCCTTGTCGTATTTGCTTTTATTGCAATTATTTTGCTGCTTCTGTATGTGATTCCTACATTCAGTCAGGTATACACCGATTCAGGCTCGCAGTTGCCTGCTTTGACTCAACTGCTAATCACTTTTACATCAATTTTCAGACGTTACTTTCTTTTGCTATTAGTAATAATTGCAGCACTTGTTGCGGCTTTCAGGTCCTGGAAAAGCACTGAATCCGGTAGATATACTTTTGACCGCTTCAAACTGACAGTTCCGGTTGTAGGGGATGTTTTTACAAAATATTCAGTGGCGGGCTTCACTCGCACTTTGGCAACGGTTCTTGGTAGCGGTATTCCCATTATCGAATCACTGCGCATGTCAATTGGGACCTTGAATAATGTATTTATGGAAAAACGTCTTTTTGAGGCTGTGCGCTTTATTGAAGAGGGTGGTCGTCTCTCTGTTGCTCTTCAGCGTATTCACATTATGCCGCCATTGGCTTTGCGTATGTTGGGTGTTGGAGAAAGTACAGGGTCGCTCGAGGATATGCTTATCGATATTTCCAATTATCTGGAAGATGAACTTGAGGAGCGGATGCATCTGCTGACTACTGCGGTTGAACCGGCTATAATGCTGATAATGGGCGTTATAATCGGAGTAATTATTGTTGCTATGTATCTTCCGATTTTCAAAATTGCCGGAACAGTAGGATAGGGTGGCGATGCAACACTTTAGAAGAAAAAATATCGGCACAATTCTGATTGAACTTGGTTATCTCAATCCTGATCAGATGCCGATAATTATTGACAGGATTGCCACGACCAGGCAGCGGTTCGGCGAAATTGCCATTCATGAAGGTTTTGTTGCCGAGGAGGATCTGGCGCGTGCACTTGCGGAGCAGTTCCGTCTTGAATACGTTGATCTACGCAATTTCAAAATGGACTCCGAACTCCTGAATCAATTGCCTCCGGATGCAATCTACCGTTTTCATTTTGTGCCGCTAGATATTAAACCGCATGCCATAGTTGTTGCCGTTGCAGACCCTACCGACGTTGTGAATCTTGATGAACTTGAACTTCTTCTTGGTCGCCAGGTCCAAATCCGCATAGCATCTGAATCTTCCATAGCAGCAGTAACCAAAGCCGGTGAAGGTACACGTCGTGTTTTACGTGAAGTTTCCGAAGATTTTATGCTTCAGTTGGTCAAGGAAACTGATCGCGGTGAAGAGGTCTTGTCGGTTGAAACTCTTTCGGATGACACGAGTCCGATAATCAAACTCATAAATACAACGATCCTGGATGCGCTGAGCCGAAGAGCGAGCGATATTCATATTGAAACCGGACTGGACGGGGTCGATATAAAATATCGTATAGATGGTGTTCTGTATAAGGCTAATGAGACTATTGATCAACATTTTCAGGCTCCGATCATATCCCGTTTAAAGGTTATGAGTGAGCTTGATATTTCTGAAAGGCGAATCCCACAGGATGGGCGATTTAAAATACGTTTTGGGGAAAAGTCTATTGATTTCCGTGTTTCTATCATGCCAAGTTCTTTGGGTGAGGATGCTGTTATCCGTATACTCGATAAAGAGAGTATTGCTTCAGATCTCCAAGGTTTAACCCTGGAAAACCTTGGTGTAAGTGAACGGGAGGTTAAGCGTCTTCGGAAAAAAATTCGTGAACCATACGGCATGGTGCTTGTGACCGGCCCTACAGGTTCAGGGAAAACAACAACGCTATACGCCGCATTGACTGAAATTCATACCGGTGAGGATAAGATTATTACAATCGAAGATCCGGTTGAATACATGCTTCGCGGTGTTTTGCAGATTCCGGTAAACGAGAAAAAGGGACTTACGTTTGCCAAGGGTTTGCGTTCGATTCTTCGTCATGACCCGGACAAAATAATGGTCGGCGAAATTAGAGATTCTGAAACAGCGCAGATTGCCGTGCAGTCAGCGCTGACCGGTCATCTGGTTTTCACGACGGTTCATGCCAATAACGTATTTGATGTTATTGGGCGTTTTATACACATGGGCATTGATCCCTATAATTTTGTATCATGTCTTAACTGCGTTCTTGCCCAGAGGTTAGTTAGGAAAGTATGCCTTTCGTGCCGCAGGCCTGTACATTACAGTGATGAACAGTTAATTGACGGTGGTGTGGATCCAGAACGTTTTCGCGGAATGACACTGTATGAGTCGCATGGTTGCGATGATTGTCACGGTACCGGCTATAAAGGGCGTGTTGCTATTGTTGAATTATTGGAATTGAATGATCAGATTCGTGATCTGATCATTGCAAAAGTTCCGGCAACACAGCTAAAAAAAGCTGCCCGTGATGCCGGGGTCATGTTTTTGCGTGATTCTGCTGAAGAAAAAATGGCTGCTGGTATAACGACGCTTAAAGAGATAAACCGCGTTACTTTTGTAGAGTGATTTTGGAACAGGAAGCATTATGTTTTTTGCCAGTAAACTTATTGGATTAGAGATATCATCAGTCGGTGTGAACTGCGCCTTGATGGATGGTTCTGCCACATCGTCTCGCGTGGAACGGGTGGCTCAGTCGACGTTTCTGCCGCAAACGCTGCAGCCATCTTTGAGAGAGCAGAATATTCTTGATCCGGAAGCATTTGTTGCAGTGTTGAAGTCTGCCTACAATAAGTTGCAGTGCAAAACTAACAGAGTTGCCGTATCTCTTCCTGATGCCGTAAGCAGGATAATGCTGCTTGACCTCGAAGGACGCTTTAAAAGCCGCTCTGAAGCTATGGACCTGATACGTTGGAAGTTGAAAAAGAGCATACCGCTTGACACCTCGGACACCCATCTCGATTATCAGCAGTTGGCAGTCAGGGAAAACGGTGATCTGGCTTTGCTGGTGGCAATTGTATCGCGTCAGGTCATATCCCAGTATGAGGAACTGATTATAGATGCGGGGCTATCACCGGCGCGTATTGATTGCAATACATTCAGTCTTTGCCGTCTTTTTGATCGACGTTTATCACTTCAGGATAATTGCATACTATTGTCATTTTATGGATCCACCCTTTCTATTGTAGCCTTTGCACAGGGAATTCCCGAGTTTGTAAGGAGCAAGGACCTTACCGGTACATTGGCCACCGATAGTCGTGTTTATATGGAAATTAACAGTTCGCTGCTGGTTTACAAGGAGCGTTTTCCGGAAAGGCTTGTCGAGTCAATTTTCTGCGTTGCATCTCAGGATATATCGGAAAGTTTTCTTGAAATGGTTGCCGAGGCGATAGGGATTGTTCCGGTTCTGCTTGAAACAAAAGGAGCTGTAATTCCGGGAAATTCAGCACCCGGTAATCAGGAAGGGTTATTCCCATACTCTGCGGCTATCGGCGCGGCTTTGAGGGGTTTCTGATGCGCTATACAATAAACCTTGCGACTCGTACATACCTGGATCAGCGACTGTTCAAGAAAGTGGCGTACTCTTCCATTATTATTCTTCTTATAATTACTGCATGGAATGTAATCAGTGTTTCGTTAAACTGGGGAAAGCAGAGCAGTATTAATAATGAAATTGAAGCAATCTATAGCAAGCTTGGTGCTAAGCCGGGAGGCGTTTCAGATGCTGATTTTACCAACCAGAAAAGCCACATTAAGTTTTACAATGAGATTATTGAACGTAAGACAAAAAACTGGCTTGATCTTCTCGATCTGTTAGAAAATGTTACGCCAGACGGTATATCGCTTTCATCGCTGGCACCGGGCAAGAATCAGGAAGATTTGAAACTTGAGGGGCGAGCCCGATCTTTCAAGTCGGTTCAGCAGTATCTTGAAAAACTGGAATCTTCCAAAAACTTTTCAAATGTTCTGCTTCTGTCACATCAAAATTTGATTCAAGGCGAAAATTCAAGAGGCGTACAATTTTCGATCTCCTGCAAGGTAGTTAATTGATGAATTCACTGGCTATTGAAATAGTCCGTCAGAAATGGCGAATTTTATCCGTTATTTTTGGCATGCTGCTGCTTAATATTGCCCTGGCAATAGTGGTTTCGGTATATCAACATCCTTCACTAGAAAACTTGGAAACAAAGAGGAACGAACTGCGCAGACACTCCATTCGTGCTGGAAAAATGGATGCCGCGACTCTCTATAAACAGGGAACTGTTGATCTTGATAGATTAAAAGCGCGAATTCCGGCAAAGCGTCATTTTGCAAGAGTTCTGGGGGATTTGCTTGAATCAGCCGCCAGCAACGCTGTTGAAATCGGTGGGATTAGCTATAAGCCGGTTCCAACCAAAGAAGAATCGCTCCTATCGTATCAACTTTCTTATTCTGTAAACGGCAATTACGCTGCTATAAAAAGTTATCTTTCTGATCTTCATAAAAATCCGGAGTTGATTGTAGTTGACACGGTTTCATTTTCAAACAGTGACATCTTTGTAGAAAATGTGGTGATGAGCCTGAACATTACTGTATATCTGCGGGAGGGAGCATGAATCGTCAACGCCTGATTCTGTTCATCCTCTTAATAATATTCGTTGTTGCCGTGATATGGAGTTACATCGCATTTCCTCGTCCCAAAACGGTCAGCTCTCTGACATATAAGCCAGGTCAACATGCAAAGCCAGAGGCTTTATCAAAAGAAAACAGGTCAACCGTAACGGATGACGGAACAGTATTAAAAATAAGCCAACTGGATAGTGAAGCATCCATATTCAAAGGCTATCGCCGCAATATTTTCAAGCCGGTTTTCTTTGATGAGATGAAAATTATGAGGCAAAAAACTGTAGCAGTAAAAGTTCCTCCTCCCAAGGTTCCGATTGTACCGGTTGTTCCAACCGGATCGTCTGCTCTGGGCGAATCTGTTATTGTTCAGCCTGAGGCTGCTACTTTGGCGCGTTTTACGTTTTTAGGCTATTTGAAAAAGGGGGCTGTCAAGACCATTTTTCTTGCAAAAGAGAAGGACATTTTTTTGGTAAAAACCGGGGATAAAATTGCGGGACGATATGAGGCCACTGATATTTCAGATCAGGCACTGACGCTTACAGTTACTGACACTGGTGATGAAATTGTCATTCCATTGGTAGAAAACCGTCCGCTTGCTGCTGCTAAATAAACACTTTAATAACGAGGAGACGCACTAAATGCGCTACCTGAACCTTATTTCACATATTGTTGTCATATTTGCTCTTGGTCTGCTTTCCGCTTGCGCCACTACTTCTACAAACAATTTTAAGACGGCTGAGAAACTTGAGGCAGATGAAAGATTTGAAGAGGCGATGTACAGCTATGCTGAATCTTTTAAAAATGATCCTACTCTTACTGAGGCCCGGATCCGTTTCTTTAATAATCGTCAAAAAGCTGCTGATCAGAAGTTTAAGCGTGGCATGGATTTAGCGGCAAGAGGAAATTACATTGAAGCCCTGAAGGAGTTTCAGTCAGCACAGGGTATCGATCCGACAGAGTCTCGTTATGCACAGCAGATTGAAATTTCAACCCGTTACAAAGATGCACAATCGGCATTCCAGGAAGGACACGATTTTGAGAAGTCCAATAAGCTGAAAGATGCTCATCGCCTATACATAAAAGCGGCCGAACTCTTCCCAAAAAACACGGAATATCAGGCGGCTCTTGAGCGGATAAGCCAGTTGCGCAAAAGCAAACTGGAAGGTTATGAACTGCGCCTTAAGTCAAACAAGCCGATTACCCTGAAGTTTAAAGAAGCCAAAATCAAAGATGTTTTTAATATCCTGACCCAGCTTTCCGGGATCAACTTCGTTTTTGATGAAGGCATTAAAGATACGCCGGTATCAATTTTTATTGAAAATGCTTCCTTTCAGCAGACCCTCGACCTGCTTACAAATATGAACAAGTTGAGCACTAAAAATCTTAACGAGACGACAGTGCTTGTTTATATGAATTCACCGGATAAGAGCAAGCAGTATGACGATATGGTTCTGCGCACTTTTCATCTAAACTATATGGACGCCAAGAAAGCTATAAACCTGATTCGCACAATGATACAGGTCCGTAAAGCGTATGTGAACGAAGATTCAAATTCGATTGTGGTCAGGGATACTGAAGATGTCGTTGCGGTGGTTGAAAAAATTCTTGATGCCAATGATATGCCGGAAGCAGAGGTTGTGCTTGATGTAGAAGTTATTGAGGT
>CAJBRY010000210.1 GCA_903958085.1 uncultured Geobacteraceae bacterium | reverse complement strand
GTCAGGCATAACTTCTAGAACCGTTCGCCCAACGATCGCGTCAGCTTTTAGTCCGGTCAACCTCTCAAATGCAGGATTCACCGCAAGAAAACGGTAATTGACAGGATTCCCGTGATCATCCAGGATAATTTCATGCAACGCAAAGCCATCCATCATTTCGTTAAAAAGAGTCTGGTATTTTTCCTTACTTTTAATAAACATATCCTCTACGGTTCTAATTTCAACAGATTTCCAGACAACGTCCATCAGGAGTGAGAGTTGAAGAATATCCTCATCTTCATACTGATCCATCTTATTGGCAACCCCAACGACCGCCACAATAATGTCATCTTTGAAAACAGGAACTGACATGAATCTATTGAGAACTGTATGACCTTCCGGATACCCTTTTTTTAGCGGATGATTTTCCTGAAAATTGTTGATTACCATCGGTTTGCGCTGACGGACAACTTCACCCCAGACCCCTGTCTTATCGAGCTCATAACAGGTTTCGGGATTAACAATGGAACAGCCAACCATGACTTCTTTGGACCAAGTATTAAGCACAAACTGTTTGCGGTCTTCGTGATAAAAATAGATATAACCGATTTTGCTTTCAGTCAGCTTGATTGCTTCATTCAGAGCATTATCCAAAAATTCCTGCGTAGATTCGGTACGAAACTGTAGAATATTTATCAATCCCTTAAGTCTGTTCTCATTACGGATGATCGTATTCTCCAAATTCTTAATCAATTCTGCCCCTGAAACGGAGTTCATATCTGACAAAGCAATCTCCTCTTCCCGAAATACAAAACGTTCTGGATTATAACGCTAATACTCGGCATTACAACTACCATTCTTGACTTCCTGCAACTCCGTGCTTAACTAGATGGAAAGAAGAACAAAATATCAGCGTCAAAATGAGGCAAAAATGGACTTCAATAAACTTACACAGAAATCTCAGGAAGCTATGACAGAGGCGCAGAATAAAGCTGTTTCATTCGGGCATGTCGATGTTGATGGGGAACATCTTCTCTGGGCACTTCTTGATCAGCCTGATGGTCTTGTGCCGCGACTTCTTCAACGGATGGATATTCGCCCGGAGATGGTGAAAAATGAAGTTACGACGGAACTTAACCGCAAACCAAGAGTTTCCGGCCCCGGTGCTGAGGCCGGGAAGATTTATGTTTCTCAGCGACTCTCGCGAATTCTTGTAACTGCTGAAAATGAAGCCAAGCGCCTGAAAGACGAATACGTTTCAGTTGAGCATCTTTTTATGGCACTTCTTGCCGAGGGTGAGAAAGTGCCGTCAGGACGTATTCTCAAACTTGCCGGAATTGATCACGAGCGTTTTTTGAAGACTCTTACCGAAGTACGCGGCAGCCAGAGGGTCCAAAGCGCCAATCCTGAAGCCACTTATGAGGCTCTCGAAAAATACGGCCGCGATCTCGTTAAAATGGCTCGCACTGATAAGCTTGATCCTGTTATCGGAAGAGATGAAGAGGTGCGCCGGGTTATTCGTGTGTTGTCTCGCAAAACCAAAAACAATCCGGTTCTAATCGGAGAACCTGGAGTCGGTAAGACCGCCATCGTCGAGGGTCTTGCTCAGCGTATTGTTCGTGGTGATGTGCCGGAGGGGCTGAAAGAAAAGGTCATTTTTGCCCTTGATATGGGAGCTCTTATTGCCGGAGCCAAGTATCGCGGTGAGTTTGAAGAGCGTCTGAAAGCTGTATTGAACGAAGTAAAAGAGGCTGAAGGTCGCATCATACTCTTTATTGACGAACTGCACACAATTGTTGGGGCCGGAAAAACTGAAGGTTCGATGGATGCCGGGAATATGCTCAAGCCGATGCTTGCCCGTGGAGAACTGCACTGCATTGGAGCAACTACACTGGACGAATACCGCCTCAATATTGAAAAAGACCCGGCTTTGGAACGACGCTTTCAGCCGGTGCTTGTAGAACAACCTACCGTTGAAGACACGGTTTCTATTTTGCGTGGACTCAGGGAGCGCTTTGAAGTGCATCACGGGGTCAGGATTCAGGATAATGCCCTTGTGGCAGCGGCAACGCTCTCCAACCGCTATATTACTGAGCGCTTCCTACCTGACAAGGCCATAGATCTGGTTGACGAAGCGTGCGCCATGCTCCGGACTGAGATTGACTCATTGCCTGCCGAACTGGATACTATTTCGCGCAGGGTAATGCAGTTGGAGATTGAAGAAATCGCGCTAAAAAAGGAGAAGGACAAGGCAAGTATTGAGCGTCTGGAAATATTACGCAAGGATCTGGCAAACGACCGCGAAAAGTCCAACACCATGAGAGCACAGTATGATTCCGAAAAAATTGCTATTCAGCGAGTTCAGGGCTTACGAGAGCAGATCGAGAAGACCAGGCGTGAAATTGATCAGGCAACCAGAGAAGGGAAAAATGAACAGGCTTCACGCCTTAAATATTCTGAACTGCCAGGTCTTGAAACTGCGTTGAAAAATGAAGAAACAGCGCTGAATCAGAAACAGGGTGGACAGAAACTGCTTCGGGAAGAGGTTACTGAAGATGAAATTGCAGAGATAGTCGCGCACTGGACAGGAATACCGGTTCTGCGCCTTGTTGAAGGTGAGAGGGAAAAATTGCTGCGGCTTGAAGAGATACTTCATCAACGGGTTATTGGTCAGGATGAGGCGGTGCAACTGGTTTCAGATGCCGTTCTTCGAGCCCGTTCCGGCATAAAGGATCCGGGCCGACCGATAGGTTCTTTTATCTTCCTTGGACCAACCGGTGTCGGCAAAACCGAACTAGCCCGCACACTTGCAGAAGCGCTGTTCGATTCCGAAGACAATATGATTCGGATTGACATGTCCGAGTACATGGAAAAGTTCGCCGTCTCACGTCTTATCGGCGCTCCCCCGGGATACGTCGGATATGAAGAGGGGGGCCAACTCTCCGAGGCTGTCAGACGGAAACCGTACAGCGTTTTGCTTTTTGACGAAATTGAGAAGGCTCATCCAGACGTGTTCAATATTCTACTGCAGATTCTGGATGATGGGCGGGTAACTGACAGTCACGGACGGACGATCAGTTTCAAGAATACTGTTATTATTATGACATCAAATATCGGATCTTCGTATCTGCTGGATGGTATTACAACAACTGGCGACATCAGAGAAGACGCCCGCAAAAATGTTATGAACGAATTGAAAGCCGGATTCCGTCCTGAATTCCTGAACCGTGTTGATGACATCGTTCTTTTCAAGCCACTGCATATTGATGAGGTAAAGAAAATTGCTGATTTATTGGCTGAACAGCTAAAGCAACGCTTGAAAGATCAGCGCATAACACTTCATATTAGCGAAGAAGCTCTGGGCTTTATAGCTAAAGCCGGCTACGATCCGGTTTACGGGGCAAGACCGCTCAAACGCTATCTGCAGCGCGAACTCGAAACAAGAGTCGCCAGAGCAATAATCGGGGGGGCAGTCATTGAGGGTGGGACTTTAAATGTAGAATTGGAAAATGGTGTATTGAGTGTAAAAAGCTTAAACTGAATGAGATGATTCACTTCAGACTATCGAATATAAAAAGGGCCCGCAAATGCGAGCCCTTTTTAGTGTGAAGTAGAAACCCACACCCTATGGGTGTGGTAATGTGGACTGGCTATGCCGGTCCCGGATGGTTATGGCTTGTATAAGCCGCTCACTGCT
>CAJBRY010000209.1 GCA_903958085.1 uncultured Geobacteraceae bacterium | reverse complement strand
AGATTCCGCGCCAATTTCAGCCTGGGATACATCATAGTCAACCAATCTGAATGAAAGCGGCCATTAGCTTCCGTATTAGCAACCAAGCGATTTCCAGAATCGTCTTTCTGATTTGAGCGTATCAAGAAACTATCGGTGTCTTCTGCAAAGTCATCTTCATAAATAAAATCATTCCCGGTATTGTAGGGCTGGTCAATATATATCACCATGACCTTGTTCAGATAGGTCTCCTGGAGCAGTTTGAGCACATCCAGATTATCGCCTTCAATATAGAGATTCTTGGTATTCTCAAAGTCAACGCTCTCCTCTTCACAGGGGCGCAGGGTTTTGGCAATGGGGGCGTTGGCCGTGAGAATTGCCTCGTTCTTGCCGGGCCAGCTCAAGGTGTAGCGCTCCCGCGGGCCTTCTACGAGACTTGCCGAAAGCTCCTGACGCAACTGGTCGAAGTCCACTACCCGGCGAAGCATGCCGTTTTCATCCTTTGCTTCGGTGATGCAATTGGGAAACATTTCAGCGATTCTTGCGATATTTGCATCAACCAGATTGGGGCTTTGCATTTTCAGTTTATCCATTTCCATTCCTCATTTGCTGTTTGAAGTTCAATACAATTCCCTCTTTAACCCTCTCCCACCCGGGGATGGTTGCACACCTGCCCTACTTTATTCTCTTCTTTTCTTTACCGGTCAATCTCTTGAAATTATCACCTGTCACGACTGGTTTGCCAGATCGTTTTTCAATGTCCCGGCGGGTGCTGCCCGCAACCACACCGCCTTCTTGGGCATCCTTCTTCAGCGGTTC
This sequence comes from uncultured Geobacteraceae bacterium, assembly GCA_903958085.1. Lineage (GTDB taxonomy): Bacteria > Desulfobacterota > Desulfuromonadia > Geobacterales > Pseudopelobacteraceae > JACRCG01. Next base: position 5,258 of record CAJBRY010000209.1, on the reverse strand, counting down.
AATTCCCCGGGAATCCCGATCACGATGCAGCTTGGTGGTCGTTGCCTCGCCTAGCATGGTCAAAATCAGCTCAATATCGGTCATATGGTCGCGCAGGTTCTCCCGCGCCAATCCTTTCACCTGCTTGTATTCATCCACTTTCAGATCAAAAGCCCCCTGCATGATCTCGTTGGTCAGTATCGCGTATTCCAGGCTGGTCCTGGCACCACGATTTTTCCATTCGCCGGTCAAATCCTGGCGCACGGCAATCCCACGCATCCGCTTGTCAATCCACTCTTTCGGATACCCTTTCTTCTCATAGAGTTCCTGCATCCGTTCCATAGAAAGTTCAGGGTTTTCGATCTCTTCAAGCCGTTCATAACCTACCCGGGCCAGCCATTGCTTGAACGGTTCAACCTTTGGCGAGGGAATTGACTGGATGATACGAAACATAGTTTCGGTGCTGGCGCAATCGGTGGCGTAATATTTACCATCGGTAGCAGCAAATTTCAGTTGTACGATTTTATCGTACAACTCAGAATAACCTTCTTTAGCCAGCTTACGCTTGAGATCGCTCCAATACCGTTTTGGTATGTTGCTGCCCGTAAGCACTTCTACAATATCAATGATAGAAAACCACCATTCGTCCAAATGCATGATTTTGCGAATATGTTTTCCTTCAAAAACCGCCACACGGATTAAATCTGATTTTGTCATGAGATGTGTTCCCTTTACGTATTTTTGCCTTCCCCTTCAACGGTGAACAGTCAATACCTTTAACCGCTCCTGTATCTCTCGCACTTGGGCATTGAATTCTACCTTCCGGTTAAACTGCTTTTCGCTATTCATCTTTGCTGCAAGCGCGGCAAGGTCACGTCGGCATTTTCTAATCATTCTTATCCGTTCCACCAATACATCCAATTTTTCATCGGATCGTGGCGGCAGATCAATATAAGCTAAAAGCATCTGTTCGTAAAGAGCTTTCAGATTCAGTGCCATAGGCAAAGGCAAAACCGGTGCAGTGGAATCCTTCCAATCGGTTTCAAAAATATGTTTCTGTCAACCATTTGCCGGAACTGTCAGCAGCTGGCCGCTTGTAGGCCGCCACTCTTTTAACGCGCCCTTCATACAGCAACCGGTAGAGGATAGGATAGGGAATCGCCTTATCAATCACCATGAGAACATCAGTGTCCAACTCCGGCTCCTTGAGGATAATCTCAAACACCTGAATTTCGGTGAATCCGTCTCGTGCTGCCAGATTAGTGGTCTCTGGAGACAATTTATATTTCCAAACAATCTCGCTTACCTGTGACACGAACTTGGCCTTGACCGACTTTGCGGGCTTAGCATTGGTATATATCTTTATCTTGGGCAGCACCCGACTAAATTCAGCCTTTGCCGGATAGATAAACATGGTTAGGCTGCTCCCCGCACAACCAAAAAGGCGATAAGCTCAAAATCTTCCAGACCGCTGATGGTATTGATCAAGGCGGTGGTGCCGCCTCCGGTGAAAAGACTGTCTATATCTTTCTCTTCTTTGAGATCGATCATGGAGTGAATGGACTGCTTCAGTAGCCGGGAATAGGCCGTCATTTTTCGGCCATCATTGGTTTCCCGGTTGAACGCCTCATAAAGCGAGGCAATGGGTAGGGAGCGATCCTTACAGGCACTACGGAGGCTGTCGAGAATCTTTTTAACCTCGGTATGGTTAATCAGTATCTCACCGTTGATGTTGATGTAAATAAGATAGTAGGGGTGCAGGCGGTTCTGCTGATTGATATTTACGCCATGGTCGGTGTTGCGCAATACGAAAATCACACCGGGATGAAGTCCCTTTTCCGGATCAGCACCAATGACTGCATGCATTCCCTTAGGTGTTCCGTCCATACTGCCGTTGGTCTTTACATAGTTGACCAGATCCATACGGAAATCATTCAATCCCAGGTCGGTAATGGAGACACCGGTTTTTACATCTTCCAGATCAATGACCTCATCCTGAAGCCGCTTTAGCTGCTCCTTACGGAAGGCCAGATCGTTGGCCTCGGCACTGAGAACGTTGTCATCACCGGTAGCAGTAACGTCGGCAATAATCATGCGGCTTTCAACACGCGCCTTCAGGTTGATATAGTCATCAAGGGAGATGTCCGGCCAGAAATTAACAAGCTGAATCTGTGTATTCTTCGAGCCGATACGATCAATCCGCCCGAAGCGTTGAATGATGCGGACGGGATTCCAGTGAATATCGTAGTTTACCACAAAATCGCAATCCTGGAGGTTTTGCCCTTCCGAGATACAATCTGTGCCGATCAGGATATCAATTTCCGCTGGCTCTTGCGGCATGATCAAAGCCTTTTCCTTGGCGACCGGAGAAAAGAGGGTGAGCAGCGATTGGAAATCGTAGTTGCGCTTGAGTGTTGACTTGCAGCGATCACTGCCGGTGACTTTGGCTGTATGCAGGTTGAATTCATTTTTGATGTAGGGCGCGAGGTTTTCGTAGAGATAACCGGCAGTATCGGAAAAGGCGGTAAAGATTAGTATTTTTTTGTTAACCGGATTGATAGGTTCTTTCTGTTTCCGGGCGATGAGTTCTTTCAAACATTCCAGCTTGGCATCATCGGAAGGGGTGATTTTCTGCATTTCGGCAAGCAGTTCAGATAAGCTTCCCAGATCGGTTTCCAAATCGAATGCCCATGAATCAAGGTCCATATCAGCCAGACTGATCTGAACTTTCCCGCCGATGGTGGCATCATCATCCGGCAGCTCCATTTCATCGTCTTCTGCATCTTCAAAAGCCGCAGAAAGATCATTGAAGCTATCGGCAAGGCCGGTTTTCTTGAATTTTTCAATCTTGGCCAATGTCTTTTCATGCTTATCCTGCAACATCTGCAAAGTAAGACGGAACGCTTCCACCGAACTTTCCAGACGCTTCAGCAGATTGACCGTCATTAAAGCCTGAAGATTTTTTTCCCGGTCGCTCTGTTTCAAACGCGAAAGGCCACCCTTTACTTCGGTGTCATATATTGCTTCATATTTACCGAGACGACTGGCCAGAATGTACCTAAATGGCGCATAGACCGACATATTCAGAATAATCAGACGGTTGAATATTTCATTGAAGTTAATGACGTCTGTGCGATGGGTAAGCGGGCTGTGAAATGATATAGGCTTGAGCCGCTGTGGGAAAGGCCCGATGTCTTTGGTGTCGTAGAACTTCTGAATGTGCTTGCGGGAGCGGGCAATTGTTACGCTATCGAGCATCTCAAAAAAATCAAAGTCCAGTGCATTCAGAATAGACGCTGGTGTTCTTTCCTCCGGCGGTAATTTTGCCCAGACATTGAATACTGCTTGTGCGCGGCGGAATATTTCGTTTATATCCTTATTGGTACGCAGTTTCTTATCCAGGTTATCGGAATCGCCTTCATAGGCAAGCGCAAGTTGATTGCGCAGGTCGTTGAACCGGTTATTGACGGGGGTGGCTGAAAGCATCAGCACCTTTGTCTTTACACCAGCCTTGATAACCTTGTTCATCAATTTTTGATAGCGGGTTTCCCTGTCTTTAAATGCTTCGTTGTTGCGGAAATTATGCGATTCATCAATGACTACCAGATCGAAATTGCCCCAGTTTATCCGATCAAGCCTGACGCCAAGTGAAGTACCACGTTCCCGCTGCAAATCGGTATGACACAGGACGGTATAATTGAAACGGTCTTTGACGAAAATATTCGTTACCAGATTCTGATTATAATTTTGCCAGTTATCCGCTATTTTCTTAGGGCACAAAACCAGCACTGACTTGTTGCGTAGCTCATAGTATTTGACTACGGCCAGAGCAGTAAAGGTCTTGCCCAGCCCAACACTATCAGCCAGTATGCAGCCGTTATAACTTTCCAGTTTGTTAATGATACCGATGGCGGCATCCCTCTGGAAGTTGAATAGCTTATGCCAGATCATACTATCTTTATAACCAGTGAGATCATTGGGCATGACATCCTCGGAAATATCTTCCAGAAATTCATTGAAGATATTGAAGAGAATCATAAAGTAGATGGATTCGGGGGAATTTTCAGTATAAACAGCGGCGATGTGTTCACAAACACGATCAGTTATGTCATCCACTTTATCGGGATCATCCCATATCTGTTCAAACAAGCGCAGGTACTTTGCTGTCATAGCTGGATCGCTGAGCTTATTGACAAAATTGGATACGGCATCACCCCTTTGATAACCTAGATCCACCGCAGTAAAACCACTTAAAGGAAGATAAGCGATTTTGGTTTGATCATCTTCTACGCAAGCGAATTGTTGCATCGGGGCATTGGTAAGATTTGACCGGAACTGAACTTTGTGCCTAATCCAGTCGGCACACTCTTTGGCTATGGCCCGCTGAGTGAGCTCATTCTTTAAACGAATTTCAAACTCAGAGCCATATAAGCTGCTCTCCCGGTTGAGCTTGGGAATATGGAACTCTCTTTTTTCTTTATTGAGTTTGTCGGTGATCTGGTCAGGTACAAACGTCGGTGATGTAAAAATAAAATCCAGGGAATCAATCTGCTCTAGTTCTGCCTTCAGGGCTTCGTAGGCATAAATGGAAAAACAAGAGGCGGCAATCTTTAGCTTTACATTGGGCTGAAGTGTTTTCTTAAGATCATCGCCTAAAAGATTATTTATGTTGTCAATAATTTCCATTTAATTTCCATGATGATGACACCTGATATATGAGTATTCACTATCACAATTATTGAGGAAATAAAATAATTGATTATGGTGGCAATGTTTGATCTAACGGCTACATCAGCCGGAGCGAAGCGATCGGCTGGATGTTCTTGTTAAGTGTTTTTTTAATCGCGATCATTAAAATGACGTTCTTTAAATTCTTTGTATTCATTTGAATTTCTAAATCGCTTATTTTCTAATTCCTTAATATCTTCAAGCGTCGCATCTCTTTCTTCTGAATTGACTTTTACAATCAAATTTTTAACACTTGGTTCCGGAAGATCATCCGAATACATGGTTGTTTCTATCGGAAATTCAATAGATTTAATGGTTCCGAGAAAGAGAGTGTTTTCTAGCCAAGTAACACTTTTGGGTTGAACTTTATTGACACCAGCCTCAATTAACCAATAATCTGAAATACGTTTTACATTCAAATATTCAGTGCTATAAATAGAATTCTTAGGATAGAATAACGGCGAATTAAGTGCAGAATAAGAATCTTTTGGCGAGCTTAACAAGTCACCTTCGTCTATAGCTTTTATTACATTATTTTTGTCACTAATCTT
>CAJBRY010000208.1 GCA_903958085.1 uncultured Geobacteraceae bacterium | reverse complement strand
TAACTAGAAAATTTCGATTTGCTCGATCTAATAAAATTGCTAGGTAGTACTCAGAATCAATTGGTGCTGCTTGAGCAATGTCTATGCCAAGAAAAGAGAAGGCTGAAGGCAAACACGATCGCAGATGATCTTCAGGTTACACATAGCCCGGAGAGAAAGGTAGCTGTTTGTTAATTGTGTAGTGTGGAACAGGCGGAGTGGTTTCGCCATCTCATTATTATCGTTGGATGTGCTTCGCTTCATCCAATCTACAGTTAATTATAAGTAGGAGTGAAAATATTACCACTATATTATGCTTCAGAATGAAGTAGCGTGTCAATATCAACACACCATAATAGGCCGGTTTTTCTGTCTGATCGGGGATCAGACCCTACAATTCCGGACCTTAAATATTTCTTGACACGAAGGTTATATTGGGGTAGGTGAAATCCCCGTGGAAAGTCTGACTTTCGGTCAAATTGTGACCTTGGTTTAGAAATTCGGATGATCTTGGAAATGTGATTACGCAGCAATAAAGGCGTTATCGGAACGCTTCAAATTCATAAACTTAATTAAGGAGGAAGCAATACATGGCGGATGCAAAAGTTCAATTAAAGGAAGTCTATCCGATTCCGGAAGCGGCAAAAAAGAAGGCTTGGATTAGCGGTAGAGACGCTTATGACAAGCTCTGGAAACGTTCAGTTGAGGAACCGGACAAATTCTGGGCAGAAATTGCCGAGCAGCAGGTGACTTGGTTCAAAAAATGGGACAAGGTGATGGACTATAACTTTGACATTAAAAAGGGTCCGATCTATGTGAAATTTTTTGAAGGCGGAAAATTGAATGTCTCTTACAACTGTCTGGACAGACACCTCGAAAAACGAGGCAATCAGGTAGCGATTCAGTGGGAAGGCAACGAGCCGGGCGAAGAAAAAGCAATCACCTACAAAATGCTGCATGAAGAAGTATGCAAATTCTCAAATGTTCTGAAGGCTCAGGGCGTGAAGAAGGGCGACAGGGTTGTTCTTTATATGCCGATGGTTCCCGAACTGGGCATTGCTGCCCTGGCTTGTTCCCGCATCGGCGCTGTTCATTGCATCGTTTTCGGCGGATTCAGCGCGGACGCTTTGCGTGATAGAATTGTCAACGGTGAAGCTAAAGTGCTGGTTGTTTGCGATGGCACCTTCCGCGGCAACAAAGCTGTTCCCGCGAAAACAATAGCTGATGAAGCATTGGCACAGTCTCCATCTGTAAAGAGTGTTATAGTTGTAAAGAGAGTCGGCGATAAAATTAAGTGCGATATGACTGCCGGCCGTGACAAGTGGTGGCATGAAGAAATGGCCAAAGCCGACGCCAAGTGCGAACCGGAATGGATGGATGCTGAAGATCCTCTGTTCATCCTTTATACATCAGGCTCCACCGGACAGCCCAAAGGTGTTATGCATACCACGGGTGGTTATCTTGTTTATGGCGCTTACACGCATAAAATCGTTTTCGATTATCATGATGGTGATATGTACTGGTGCACGGCTGATCTGGGCTGGGTTACCGGTCACACATACATTCTTTACGGGCCTCTGTGCAACGGAGCAACATCGGTCATGTTTGAAGGCGTTCCCAACTATCCGACATACAGCCGCTTCTGGCAGGTCGTAGAAAAATACAAAGTCAACATTTTCTACACCGCTCCGACTGCTATTCGCGCGATTGCCAAAGAAGGCGATGATTTCGTGAAGAAATGCGACATCTCCAGTCTGCAGACTTTGGGTACCGTCGGCGAGCCGATCAACCCCGAAGCCTGGAACTGGTATTATAATTTGATTGGCCGTGGCGAATGCCCCATTGTGGACACCTGGTGGCAGACTGAAACAGGCGGAATTTTGATTACACCGCTGCCCGGCGCAGTCGATATCAAACCCGGTATGGCTACTTTGCCCTTCTTCGGTGTACAGCCGGTATTGGTGGATGACGAAGGAAAAGAATTCAAAGATACAGTCGCCAGCGGCGCACTGTGCATCAAAGTCCCATGGCCCGGCATTATGCGGGGAGTCTATGGCGATCCCAAGCGTTTCCAGGAAACCTACTTTGAACAGTTCCCCGGCTATTATGTAACAGGTGACGGCTGCCGCCGTGACAAAGATGGTTACTATCAGATTACCGGTCGTATTGATGATGTTATCAATGTTTCCGGTCACCGCATGGGAACAGCCGAAGTCGAAAGCGCTCTGGTTGCCCATAAGGCAGTTGCTGAAGCAGCAGTTGTCGGCATGCCGCATGACATCAAAGGGCAGGGCATTTATGCTTTTGTTACCCTGAAAACCGGTATTGCGAAAGCCGACGATCTGAAGAAAGAGCTGATTGCTCATGTTCGCACAGTCATCGGCCCCATTGCCACCCCTGATAAGATTCAGTGGGCAGATGGTCTTCCAAAAACACGCAGTGGCAAGATCATGAGAAGAATTTTGAAGAAAGTTGCGGCAAATGATGTAGGCAACCTTGGTGATATCAGCACCCTGGCTGATCCATCAGTTGTTGAGGACATCGTCAAAAATAGATTGTAATTATAGAAACCCGATTCTCCCCAGCTAAAAGGAGAATCGGGTTTTTTAAAAACATTAAAAATTAGAATGCGCGTTTTACTTAAAGCAAAAAAGCGCGCAGGAGAAGGAGGTTTCAAACAGTGAATATTATTGCATGCGTGAAACAAGTACCGGATACAGAAGCACAGATCAAGGTGAAGGCTGATGGTTCGGGAATCGAAGAAGGCCAAATCAAATGGGTAATGAATCCTTACGATGAGTATGGCGTGGAAGAAGCATTGAAGCTAAAAGAAAAAAATGGCGGTGAGGTAACGGTTGTTTCCCTGGGTCCGGCAAGGGCTATGGAAACCATTCGCACCGCTCTGGCTATGGGCGCGGATAAAGGTGTGCATATCTGCGATCCCGCTTTTGATAATGCCGATGCTTTTGTTGTGGGTAACGCTTTGGCGGCGGTAATCAAGACGTTGCCGCACGATATTATTTTCTGCGGTCAACGCGCAATTGATGATGATGCAGGCCAGGTTGGCGCTATGATCGCTGAAGCGCTGAATTTGCCCAGCGCGGTTACTTTGCCGCCGGATCGGGGGTGTTCGTTAGGGCGGAGCAGTTGAGGCGCTCACCACGTCCTACGGCTCTGTACTTG
>CAJBRY010000207.1 GCA_903958085.1 uncultured Geobacteraceae bacterium | reverse complement strand
CCCTGGTAGCTATTGATCTTGCTAAGGTGAAGTCTGATGGGTATTCCTTTCAGATAGAGATGAACTATCGTTGTATGGAGAAGGGTTTGAAAATTGCTGAAATTCCAATAATTTTTATAGATCGACACGCTGGGTCTTCCAAAATGTCTCGAAAAATTGTTCGGGAAGCGGTTGTAATGGTATGGAGATTGCGGCTGCAAACACTATTTTCATCACTTTGGGGGAAGTAACTCTTAAATGTCTGACGATCTTTGGTCAATAGTTCTTGTAATTGGTGCGGTCTTCTGGATTTTTTCATGCATAATGTTTATTTTCAGGGCTTTTCCTCAGAGGGACATATTTGACAGTCGCCTCGGGATACGGTGGGGGGCGGCTATAGCGGTGGCTTTTTCTATTTGGATTGTCGGTCTTCTTAATGCTTAGGTCTGTCGTATTTCGGTTAATCTTGGTGCTCCTTCTGATTATTTTGTCAGGTTATTTGGCAGGCTGTACCTCCTCCAAACTGGACGAAGCTGCATGGATGGACAAGAGATTGGGACTCGTTTGGCCGCAACCTCCCGTGAAGGCACGAATCAAGCTGTTAAGAGTTATTTACGGGCCACAGGATGTTGTGGCCAAGCCATCAGGAGCTATCAGTAAGCTTTTTGATTTTATTGTCGGCCAGCGGCAGGACTACTTCGAATTTTATACACCACAGTGTATAGTCGCGGATGGAAATGGTTTAATATTTATTGCTGATCCTTCTGTTGGTGTTGTTCATGTTTACAATCTTGCAACGAATGAAGTGAATTATATTTTCCAGGCTGGCGAGAAAAAGCTTGTCAGGCCGGTCGGAGTAGCCCTTGATAAAGAAGGGAATCTTTATATTACAGATATTGAGTTAGGTTCAATATTCAAACTGCGCCGAGACGGATCTTTTGTACGTGAAATTGAAACAAACGGTAAAGTAGCCAGTCCAGCCGGAATTGCAATTTCTTCAAAAAATGAAATAGTAGTTGTAGATATGCAAATTCAGAAAGTGTTTATATTTGACAAAGATGATAAATTACTGAGAGTTATTTCGGGAGATGATTTTCCTGAAGGTTTTAAAAAACCGATATACGTGTCGGTTGATAAATTTGATAACATTTATGTGACTGATACTATGAACTTTATGGTTCGTATGTTCGATGCAACAGGGAAGTATCTTCGCAGTTTTGGACAAATTGGTGACAGTCCCGGTTCCTTTGCACGGCCTAAAGGAGTTGCTGTAGACAGTGACCGTAATATCTACGTTATGGATTCAATCCTGGCAAATTTTCAGATTTTTGACCAGAGTGGCCAGTTATTGTTATATGTTGGACAAGAGGGGTTGCTGCCTGGTGAATTGATGTTGCCGAGCGGAATTTTTATTGATAAGAACGATAGAATTTACGTATCAGATACTTTCAACCACCGGATTCAGATCTATCAGTATTTGAAAGAGGATAAAGTCCAATGAACCACAAAAGGTTTTTAATATTATGTTTCTTGTCTGTTCTGTTGATTTCTGTTCCGATGGTCATTGCAAAAGGACCAATGGTTTCAGCGCTTGGGAACAAGCATAATCTTTCCGCTCAAAATACAGGTGTTACTTATCATGCCATTGATGACAAGGTAAACAACCCTGCCGGGCAGCAAATCTGCATATTCTGTCACACTCCGCACAGCTCTTCGTCTCAGGGGCCTCTCTGGAATAGAAAAGATACATCAGTGACAAACTTTGCCCGCTATTCCTCCAGTACACTCCAGATAAAGAATCTTGCTGCTTCCGGTTATGCAGGTTCTCAACCGAACGGATCTTCACGGCTTTGTCTCTCTTGTCATGACGGAGTGACACCACTTGGTGGAGTCATCAACAGTGGTCAGAGTGGTGATATTCAGATGGAGGGTGGTAACACCATCGATAAGACGGGTGTCATGTCATTTCATCCGGACACCAATAAGATGAAAATTGGACATCATCCGGTATCTTTTATATATGCAACAGGTTTTAATTTTATTACACAGACTGGAACAATTATTGGAGGACTGACCGGTTTTACTCTTCCTGTAAATAAAACTATGGAAACAAAAGTTAAATTGCAGGATTCACAACGCGATGGGCATGGCTGGATGCAGTGTACAACATGTCACAATCCGCATCAGAATATGGGAAATGATGTAACAACTTATCCAGCCCCGGTTCGAAAGGTTACTCCTTTTTGGGTTTACAGTGCCTCTACAGCTGTAACCTCACATGAAACAGTTTGTCTGAGCTGTCACTCAAGTATTGCAGCAGACCCGTATAATAAAGTTCCATGGCCAACCCCATAACTAAATTTTTGAAAGGTAATACGATGAAGCAGAAATCTGTATATGCCTTAATCGTTCTAAATTTATTTTTTTGTGCATCTGTATGTAATTCCCAGACCGTAATTGCAACGCACCTTGACAAAAATTATCTTCCTTATGGCTGCGGAAGTTGTCATGTAGGGTTGGAATTCAAATATGGCGGTGGTGCAAACCGTTGTCTTTTGTGTCATGGTAAGTTGAATAAGGCTTCAGCTGCGTGGATGAAGAATAAACAACCTGTTGCTGACGTATCAAAGGATTTTGGAAAGAATTACCGGCATCCTGTCTTTGATAAAAAAGGGATTCATGATGGAAAAGAAGTTTTGCCGGAGGTAAATCCTTCTGCTCCCAGGCATGCCGATTGTGTCGATTGCCACAACACGCATTTTTTAGCTCCTTCCGCCCCTTTTAATGGAATAAAAGGGAAAAGGGTTGGAAACTTTAATACTCAAATTACAAAAGAATACGAACTTTGTTATCTTTGTCATTCTGAAAGTGCCAATCTTCCTGTAAGGTCTACAAACAAGAAAATCGAATTATCTACTAATAATCCTTCTTTTCATCCTGTTGAGGGAGAGGGGAAAAATTTCTCTGTAGTAAGTCTGCTTCGGCCATATAGGGAAAAGAAAAGTTCAGCAGGTGATATTTCTGTCATTGGATGCAAAGATTGTCACGGGAGTGATGATCCATCTTCTGCACGTGGTCCTCACGGTTCTAAATATCAGGGACTTTTGGTTGAAAATTATGCTACCGGAGACAATATTCTGGAAAGCACTTTTTCATATTCTCTCTGCTACAAATGTCATAAACGTTCCAGCATCCTTGCCAATGAAAGCTTTCCTTCCCATTCTCGTCATATTGCAGGAGAAAGAAACTTCAAGGGGGGGGGCACCTCTTGCTATACATGTCATTCGTCCCATGGCAGCGTTGAAAATCGCTATTTGATCAGGTTTAATCGTGAATATGTTACAGAAAGTTCAACTGGCAAGCTAAAATTTGTTGAGAAGGGAACATATGCTTTTCATGGTGAATGCTGGCTTAGTTGTCACGGCGTAGATCATAATCCAAAAACTTACTGACAAGGGTTAATAGCTTGAAATTGTTATCAATAATTGTAAATATAATTATTTTATCGTTTTTGCTGACAGATACTGCTTTTGCGGGAGATACTAAAGCCCGTGCCAAATTTGGGCCTACACCTCATTCCGAAACCGGCAAATGTTCTGTCTGCCACGTTTTATCGGCAGAGTCTTTGAGGAGTCCTCTTGTTATGGGTTCTGCCAGTTCTTCAAAAAGACAGTTAAAATATAACCTCAATGAGGTCTGCCGGCGTTGCCACGGTTCCAATTTTGGACACGCCACTGGTAAAAAGACGGAACAAAATACTGCCAACCTTCCACTTGGCGCTGATGATACAATTACCTGCGCTACAACGTGTCATAATATGCATGTTCGCTCTGATGACTTCAAGCAGCAGTCTTACCATTTACGACTTCCTTTTGATTCGCTTTGTGTCTCTTGCCACGACAAATAAATTTCATTTCGCTCTTATTTCATTTGGCGGATTCAAGTCTGAAGTGCAACAGCCAGTGGTGGTTTGGTATAACACATTTCCACCCCGAATAACACCTCATGCGGCGACCTG
>CAJBRY010000206.1 GCA_903958085.1 uncultured Geobacteraceae bacterium | reverse complement strand
GGCTGTGGGGGAGCTCTGGCGACAGGATACATCTGGGCCAGGGATAACGGTATGGATATTGCCGTGAGAATGGACGGTGATGGCCAGATGAACCCTCACGATCTGCCGGCACTGCTGGAGCCGATTGCCCGTGGAATGGCGGATTATGCCAAGGGAAACCGCCTGGTGACCGGTGAGGCCTATCGACGGATTCCCAAACTGCGGTATTTTGGAAACGCATTTTTATCGCTGATCACAAAAATTGCTTCGGGGTATTGGCATGTGGCCGATTTTCAGTCGGGTTATACGGCCATGAATGATAAAATTCTTCACACTATCGATTGGCGACAGATGTACAAGAGGTATGGTCAGCCCAATGATTTGATGGTGCGATTGAATGTTTATAGTTTTCGGGTAGCGGATGTACCGGTGGAGGCAGTGTATCATGTTGGTGAAAAATCCGGGATTCGAATCAAAAAAGTTATTTTCACAATCAGTTGGCTTTTGATCAAAATGTTTTTGTGGCGAATGAAGGAAAAATACATCATTAGGGATTTTCATCCACTTGTTTTTTTCTATACACTTGGATCGATGTTTGGTTTGACCACGGTTATATTGTTTATCCGCATGGTTTATTGTAAATGGTCAATTGGATATTTTCCGGCAACCAGTTCACTGGCGGCGATGTTTTCATTCATGAGTGCCAGTCTTTTTACCCTTTTTGCCATGTGGTTTGATATGGAAACCAACAAGGACTTGAAGTGCGGAACATTTTATGAAAAGCGAAGGAATGGTTTCAGCTGTGTCGAAAAAAATGGATAAACCATTGGAACAGTCGATACGACGAGCAATAAGTCGATGAAATTCACATCGCAGCCAATGAAAATCGCTCTGGTTGGCACCCTGCCGCCGCTTCGGGGTCTCAGCAGCTACTGTCGCGAGTTTGCTATGGCACTGGCGGATGTGCGACCGGTCGAATTCATTTCTTTCAACAAACTTTATCCGGCATCGTTATATCCAGGTGGAGGGTTGAAAGAAGATGGCTCCTTTCCATCGATGGCGCATGGCAATCTGGCAGTCCGAAGGCGTCTTTGCTGGTACAACCCGCTGACATGGGTAATGGAAGGTTTTGGTGCCCACGGGGATCTGCTCCATGCCCAGTGGTGGAGCCTGCCGCTAGCCCCAATTTATGCTGTGCTTTGTTTGTGTTTCAAATTACGAAAGAAACCCATCGTATTTACGGTTCATAATGTCATGCATCATGAGGCGTTGCCGATATTCAAAACGATTTCCGCCATGCTGTTTCATTTCGGCGATCACTTTATTGTCCATACTCGGCAAAACCAGCAGCAACTGATGAAACAATACGGCATCCGGCCGGATAAAATCAGCATCATTGCACACGGGGCACTGGGGTTCTGGTCATCCAAGGGGGAGAGCCGCGATTTAATTCGTCGTCACTTCGGTCTGTCTCCGGATGAAAAAGTCCTGCTTTTTTTTGGTGCAATACGATATTACAAAGGGCTGAACACGGCCATCGATGCTTTTGCCAGGGTGCATGCCAAATTTCCCAAATGCAGGCTGATCATTGCCGGCAAGCTGTGGGAGCCTTGGGACCGATACCAGGATCAGATTGAGCAACTGAATGTTAGCGAACATGTTATTACGCATCTCGATTATGTTCCGGCAGATGAGGTAGCCACATATTTCACGGCGGCTGACCTGGTACTGCTGCCTTACCATCATTTTGACAGCCAGAGCGGTGTGGGCTCCGCAGCCGTGGCCTTTGGCAAGCCGCTGATCGTCACCCGCACCGGCGGCCTGCCCGATTTTGTGCTGGATCAACGGTGGGTGGTTCCACCCAGGAACTCTGCCGCTCTTGGAGATGCAATTCTGGCTTGTCTTTCTGACAACCGAAATCTCGACAACATGGCAAGGGATTCTAAGTTTGTAGCAGACAGGATTTCGTGGCCTGAAATTGTACAAAAAACAAATGAAATCTATGACAGAATTTGCTCTGAACATCCAAATTGAACGACGGATGAATACGGAGAAACAGATGCCGGCGTCACGATTAACAGCAAATGGACAAGAGAGGTGCTGTGGGCTACTTTAAAGAACTGCTTCCCCGCATGCTGCAATACCGTTTCTGTCGGCTGGGGGTTGCCTCTCCCGGTAAGCCCATCAATTTGACGTTTTCCGTCACCAATGTATGCCAGTCCCGGTGCAGAACATGCGCTATCTGGAAACTTTACCAGGTACATCCGGAAAAACGCTGCGAAGAGCTGACCCTCGCTGAGATTGAAAAGATATTTCAGTCCATGGGTCACATCTATATTTTCAATATCAGCGGTGGAGAACCTTTCCTGCGTCAGGATCTTTTCGACATTATCGTGCTGGCCTGCAAATACCTGACGCCTGGCATCATTCACATCCCCACCAATGCCATTGCCGCTGGCCGTGTTGAAAAATGTGTCCGAAAGATTCTGGCATTTCTGGCGGACAAGCATCCCGATATACGCCTGACGGTCAAACCCAGCCTGGATCATATCGGCGAAAAACATGATGATATCCGAGGTGTTCCCGGCAATTTTCAAAAAGTCATCCACCTCTTCGAACGTCTCAAACCCATGGAAACAGAGTATCCAAATTTCCATCTCGAGCTGGGCACGGTCATCTCCAGATGGAATGTCGATGACATCGCCGACATCGCCCGTTTTGTGACTACGCTGGATGTTGGCAGCTATCGCAATGAAATCGCGGAGCAGCGGGAGGAGATGTTCAACCAGGCGGATGCCATCACGCCTTCTCCGATCGATTATGAACGGGCAGTGGATTTCTTTATCCGGGAAATCCGCTGCAGCATGAGAAAGACTTCCCGGTTTCAGCGGATCACCCAGGCGTTTCGCCTGGTTTATTATCAACTGGCTGTTGAGGTAATGAAACAACACCGTCAGGTCATCCCCTGCTATGCGGGAATTTCCAATGCACACCTCACCCCTTATGGTGATGTGTGGGCCTGCTGCACCCTTGGCAATACGCAGTCCATGGGCAATTTACGGGAAGTTGATTATGATTTTCAAAAATTGTGGGCGGGTACCCAGGCGGGATCCGCCCGGCAATTCATCCGCCAGGGCCGGTGCCATTGCCCTCTGGCGAACCAGACATATTCGAATATTCTGATGCATGGGCCGTCATTGATAGAAGTCCTGCAGCATATTCTGGTTTGGACAAAGCCATGAAGAATGTCGCTTTTATATGTATCGTTTTGCTGATAGTCCTGGTTCTTTATTGGGGCAGCAATTCCGTACTGTCTGCCATTGGAAAAGTCCTGATTGTTCACGCATTACCCGTACCGGCCAACGCCGCCGTGGTCCTCAACACCGACCTGGAATATTACCCCAGGTTAACCGAAGCGGCTCTGCTTTACAAAGAAGGGCTGGTCAAAAGCATCGTCTTGAACGGAAACCGGAAATCAGAGGCTCTAAAACAGATGGAAACCGATGGATATACGCCGGCATGTGCCTGGTACGAGAATTACCTTCGTGTTCTAACCTTCTATGGGGTCAATCAAAATGATGTGATCTGCATCAGTGCCGAAGACGTATATGATACCATCAGTGAGGCAGACGCCGTTGGACCAGAGATTCTGGCACGAGGCATCGATCGGATTCTGCTGATCACCAGCAGCTTTCATACGCGCCGGGCCGGCTTCATCTGGCAGCACCGCTTTCAGGATAAGCTTCACATTCAAACCATCGGTGCCCGGAACGATACGTTTGATCCGAACCATTGGTGGCGGTCAGGTCGTCAGGTCCGGTGGGTTTTGGCTGAATATGGCGCCTGGCTGTATTACGGATGGAAATATCTTAGTCATAAAAGCTAATTGATTTTAGTATGTTATATTGTAATTGACACGATGGGTGATTCATTTAGAGAAAAGGAGAAACATGCAATGGGATGGTGCAGTGCAACATTCATTTTCGATAAGATAACCGGCGCATTACTGACTGATACACCTCCTGACAGGAAGGTAATACTTAAAGCGGTTGCGGAAGCTCTCGAAGAGGAAGATTGGGACTGTCAGCGAGAAAGCGAATACTGGAGTCACCCTTTGGTGCGGGAGGTCATGCGCGAAATGCACCCAACATGGTTTGAATAGCAGCCATATTTTCATATTGTCAGTGGTACTGGCGTACAAACAAGAAGGCAATGAAGACTTTAAAGAATCCGATCAATAAAAATTGGTAGCAATGAGGACCAATCGTGAAATATTTGATCACCGGTGCCACCGGTTTTATCGGACCATATTTGATAAATTGACTCGTCGATAGAGGTGATACCTGCAGATGTATTGCACGGCGATGAGTCATTTGTTCTATGTGCTGGGGCGAAAGATGTCTCAGATTAGGGCTCTCCCATTCGAAAGAAAGGCAGTACCATGAAATTCTTTACCACTGAAGGGCCAGTGAGTTGCCTGGATCATTATTGCCTGCCGCCTCTGGAGCGGTTTGATCTGGGCGAAATTCTGAATTTGATTGCACAAAAGAAATATTTCCTGCTGCATGCACCGCGGCAGACCGGAAAGACCAGCACGCTTCTGTCATTGATGACATATCTGAACCAAGAGGGTACTCGGGCGCTGTATGCCAATATCGAAAGTGCGCAGGCAGCAAGGGAAAATGTGGACATAGGTATTGCTGCCGTGATTTATTGCCATTGCGATTCAGGCCAGCCGCGTGTTTCAGGATGCTAAAATTGATGCCATGGCTCAAAAATCATTGCAGAAAAATCATCTCTGGTGGCACTTGAGCAATTTCTTGCATTATGGTGTCAGGGATATAACCGCCCGACAGTGTTGATTTTGGATGAGGTGGATGCGCTGACCGGCGATACCCTGATATTGCTGCTGCGCCAGCTTCGGGGTGGCTATCCCAACCGGCCCACGCTGTTTCCTCAGTCCATTATTTTGTGCGGAATACGGAATATCAAGGATTACCGGATTCATTCGAGCAGTGAAAAAACCATTATCACAGGTGGCAGCGCATTCAATGTCAAGGCTAAATCCCTGAGAATGGGAGATTTCTCCGAATCGGAAGTGTATGCGCTGTTAAATGAACACACCCCAGAAACCGGCCAGGTGTTTGAAGCAGATGCCTGTACCCTGATATGGAAATTGACCAACGGCCAGCCTCGACTGGTGAATGCGCTGGCCTATGAGGTCTGTTTTGAAATGCCAGAAGGCAAAAACCTCAACCATTCGATTACGCCGGAGCTGATTCTGGATGCCAAAGAACGTCTGATTCAAAACCGCGTGAACCATCTGGATCAGCTTGCCGACAAATTGCAGGAACCACGGGTTCGGCGGGTGATTGAGCCCATGCTGGCCGGTCAAATGATTACGGATGGCACGGATGACGACCGCCAGTATGTGGCTGAAGGTGTGGCGGAATGGTGAATCTGATCCATTATCCGGAGGGCTGAAGCAGATTGATGGATATTTGCAGGGGCTGTCGCTGGATTCCGGATGGCTGGTCATTTTTGATCACAGAAGCGGTCAGCCCCGTATCCGAGAGCGGAGATACGCCGAATCCGTCCGGACAGAAACGTGTTTGTCCATTACGGTGATTCGGGCGTAGGCGGGTTGGTGCAGGGATAATGAAAAAATGTTACAGCTCATTGAGTTGCTGCAAACAGAGGGCACTGGTTCAGTAGTATGGGAAACAACATTATGATTGCATAACAGATTAGATTTGTTGCATAGAGTTCTCTTCGTTTTCATATCGTTGAACTATGAG
>CAJBRY010000205.1 GCA_903958085.1 uncultured Geobacteraceae bacterium | reverse complement strand
TGCCTTGATAATAAAGGCAATGAGCCCAATAATGATAATGGCACTTAGGACAATACAAACGATGTATTTTCTTTCCATACTTGCTTATTGATAAGAAATATTTTCTTATCAATAAAAAATTTTATACATCTACTGGTTTCCTGCACATGACCCTTGGAAGTTTTTACCACAACGCATGATCAAGTTCTCTTGTAGTACATCCTTGTCGAACGCCGACACATTAAAGCGTGGCTTGAATTGAGACAGTTTGTACTGAGGAGGTTCAATAGCTTGACGACGAACATATTGGTAGCCTAGTTGTGTATCATAGTTTGAGCGCGTTTGGTTCTCATAGTCCGCTTCTAATAAATCATCACTTCCAACACCTGGCATATTGATGGCACTAGCGTTTAGGTATGTTGAGTATTGTGGTTTTTGAGCGTTTTCAATAACTATACGGTCTTGTGCACTAAATCCAACAGTCAGAGTGTTGATACTATCACGAGCAACTCCTGCCACACCTGAATCACTAACGTTCGCACGATCTGGATTGACCGTGGCTTCCGGATCCAGTCCAGCCAAACTCATAGATTGAAAATTAGCGGCATTACCAGTTGTCACAGCAAAGGAACGAATCGATTTGAACGAGAAATCACCCATTATATTCTTATGATAACTTTATAAATGGAAAAAGAAAAAGAAATTTTTTTATTTTATTCTTCATCTATTCTTCTTACTTCATGTAGTCAATAATAGGATTGTTATGGCTGTCCCCGCCAATAGCCTCTAATGCCCGACGGTATTTCTCCTCATACTCCTTTTGGTATTCCGGATGCTTCTCATCCAAGTCATTCATTTCAGCCGTGGTCTTTTTAATCAACTTTCCACAGTCGCGAATCTTTCTCTCACATTCCTCTTGAATCATGCGTAGGTTGGCACGTTTAACACGGAGTTGGGTGTAATAATCCAAATCATCAATGGAAATTTCCTTATGCTCGGTAGTATCAGCCAATAACAACTTTTGTCTCTCTTGCATATCCTTCATTTCCTGCGATTCCTTTTTCTTTTCTTCCACAACCTTTTCTCGGGCAATCTTGTCCATCTTGGAACGGATATCAACCTCGGATACCTTGCCGGTATATTTGGAGTTTTCAGTAAGAGGAAACTCGTGTCCTACCAATGCGATATCATTCTCGTTATAACTGTCGGAAAATCGAATAATATTTTCACATCGTTCTACGGCTTCGTGTTCTGAATTTGTCGTTCCACGGCACTTGACAAGACCATACCAACCATCGGCATCAGGTTTTGCTCCTTTAGACGGAGTAAACGTATGAATACAATAATGTTGTTGCGGAATAGGAGGGTCAACACGGAAGCGAACTTTCTTGGGGAAATCCATCTCAACAAAAGTTTTATTTACCAGTGAAGCATTTGCCTTGACAGATTCAGCATCAGTAAGAGGCGGAGCAGGAGTAACAGGTTGCTCCTTGTGTACTTGTAAAATACACTCAGGAACATGAACGCTTGAAGGTAATTGAGCCATTTTATTTATAGTTGAATTTTTAAATCTTAAAAGGATAAAACATCAG
>CAJBRY010000204.1 GCA_903958085.1 uncultured Geobacteraceae bacterium | reverse complement strand
ATCGAAATTCACGGATTATGTTTTACATGTCGAGAGCTAGACGAAGATAACATCATTGAGCTTATAGATATCTTTCACGTAGAAATCAATCTCCTAAAACAAGGAAGATTCCGCGACACAAGGACATTATCACATGCTTTTGGTGATGAAGTAATGGAGAGTATATACTTAAGGGTTACTGCCAATGATTATGGTCATTATGTTCTCGTAAACCTCCATGGCTCATTTTTCGATAACTCGCCAGATTTTAGGCTCGTAAAATTACTCAAGTTTCTTTCGCGCTTTCCGCACACTTTCTTGCAACTTGATGTAGCATTTAATGACGACAAGAAATGTCTCAAAATGATTGAGATTAGGCGCTGGTGCAAAGAGTATAAGTTGTATACTACTGGCACGCTTGTAAAGTATAGGGCACCAAGAAAAATGGCTGAAGAAACAAAAGTAATTAGTATGCAACTTGGACCAGCGACATCGAGAACAGCCTTTGGAACAATATACAGGCGCCCCGATACTCGTTTTATAAGGATTGAGATAAAGCTCAAGAAAGCGGAAAAGATAAAGTTCCTATTAGACGTATACAGTACCAAGAATATCGAACTGTTTCATGAAAGAAGTTTACAGGTATTGAATAATTGCATCAATTTTATTACCCCTTCCAGTAAAAAAACCAGAAATCCTGATCTTTATAAAAAATTGGAACCTTGGGAAAAATTTCTTGAGTCTGATATTGAGAAAATTATATGGAAAGATGAGTATAGTAAAATGCGGGTAAATCGTACTGTATCTGATGCAATAACTGTTGATAAGCGCATATCAAGGACTTCAACTTTGGTTGATAACATGATGAACGCGTTGGCAACCATTCTTCCTGAAAATGAAGTAATGGAACGTTTTGAAGAGTGCTGTCCTGGCTATAAGTTGGTAAAAAAGTAGTCTGTTGAAACGAAACAGTCTCTTATCATAATTGTATTCTAAATACACCCCATGTAATAATATCAATAAGTTACATGAGTTAACAATAAAACACATAAATACCGGTAAGTATCAACTTTTCGGTAAGTAACATGAAGCCACACAACATTGTTATCAATTCTGACTATTGTCATGAGAGATGCAGTGTTGTGTGGCTTTTTTATTATTCAGCAGTAAAAGGCATGATCTATGGGCACGCAGAGCACAAGTATTGATGGAAAGTAGACATCCTTTTAACCGGATTTACGATAATCGCAAAATTCGTGTGATATTGCGTGCAATAATGAAAGAAGGTGCAAAAATATCAAAAATATGGGGAAGTCCGACTGAAAGCTATCCAAAGTACTGCTCAAAACGCTTTATAAGCCTCACTGGAAGCATAACTGAAGGCAGGTAGTTTTGATGTTGTAGATACGGGCTAACAGTTGAAGCGTAGCAGGTAGTACCCTATTTCCTGGTACCCGACTTTAATTGCCAGGGATCGCCCGGCAAACAGGCAACCAGATTATTCATGACAAAATCAGCGGCTTTGGAAAAATCCCATTTGCTGTTGAGCGTGAGAAGTGGGTTAATATCCTCAAGAAAACGGGAATCCGAAAATTTCTCGCTGAGATTCTTTTCAAACTCTGCCCGAGTAACTTTGTGCCCTTCATACTCCATGTAGCTCAGAAAGCAGCTTATAACCTGTTCTGGGTTTAATTCGATGTGAGTAAAGGCTGTCCAGAGGTCAAACAGGTCGCGCCCTTTCTTTCGTTGATATAATGCCCTGACCTTGGTTCCCAATAACTCGGTAAGCTGATAGGTCGTTATGGTTGTGTTGCCACTGAACCAGCGTGAAGTGACTGCAAATTGCCGTTGTTCAAAGCCGAGCACCGAAAAATGCTCGCGGGAATTGATTTCGACCTTGAGCTTTAATGGCAAACCCATTTCAGACTCGAACCTATAGGTGAGAGTAACCCGCCCCTCTGACTGTTTTCGTTTTGGGATTCCCAACCATGGATTAAGCTTTTCCTGTAACGCATCCATAACAGGGCCAATCGGTCCGGCTTTTATTTGAACCAAATCAATGTCTTCAGAGTACCGTGCTGGTGGTAGATGTAGCTTGAACAGGGCTGTCCCACCACGAAACGCTAATCGTTCTGCAAGCAGAGGGTGATTGAATATCTCAATCAGCGCACGACTAATAACAAGGTCTTGCTCAACCTGGTACTGTTGCACCCAGGGAGCTGTCTGCTGCCATTCGGTGATGTATGCTCTATCTATCAAAGGTCAGGCTCCACTTCAGTATTAACAAAAATCTGCCAGCGACTGTTTTTCTTTGCCCCTTTTATACTGGTTCCGGGCATCAATGGAGTCGGCATGATGGGGTTTCTGGTTTGCAGAAACGCAGCAGTGGCGTCTGCTTTATCATGTTCTTCGAGCAGATCAAAGAGATAGCCAAGCCGCTGCAACCAGGCTACCGGTGAAAGACTGGCAACTTCGAGTAAGCGTTTGTTATCTATTTTCTCCGCCAGTTCGGCCAACACAGTTGCTACGTTGTCCAGTCCTGCACAGTGGCGCACGTAGCCAATCATATCAAGTGCAGTGGCTTCAGGGGTCGATATTTTAACAGTACCAGCTGAGGTATTTCTCGATTCGGTCGGAATATCTGCGGCATTTTTTCTGAAGATAAATTCGACTCTAACCTGGCCACATTCTATCGGGCGACGGGCCTTACCCACTATTACCTGAAAGACTTGCGGTCTATGATGGGCGGCACCATGAAATTCAGCAGCACTTAGCAGGCCCGTATAATAGACTTCTCCCAAATGCTCCATTAAATGAGGAATAAACTGTTGTGGCGGTAAGCAGCCACGGGAGCGGTGTTCTGGAGGAAGGATCAGATAAAATTCCTGATAGGGTAATGCAAGGACGCCTTTTTTCTTCAGACGATTCAGAGCAGACCTGACAGCCACAGGAGAAGTGCCCAATCGCTCTACCATTTCGGCAAACGAAAAACAGTACCTACCTTGTGCTGCAAACTCGTCAACAATCTCCTGATACATTCAATGCACCTTTGCATATTTGATATGTGCAATTTATATCGCAAATTGCTATTTACTGCAAACAATAAATATTTATCTGGTCTATACCTGAAACGGAGTATGACCTTTAAGTATGGGCTGTATAAACTCGGCTCCAGTTGATTGCTTCTATCCGGCCTTGCTGCCCCAAAAATGCCGCCCAGGATGGATGTCGGACATACCCGGCCTTTACCCTCGCTCTTTTCGAGCTAGGTTTAATAAAGTCGATGCAGCTCACCAGTAAAGCACGGCACCTGGTCTGAAAGTCCTGCAGTTGCTGAATATAGTTCCCATAGTCCTGCAAAACATATTCAATCTTCTCTTTCTTCCTAATCTTTAGCGCCACACTGACCCGACCGGTCTTTGAGGCAATACTTATGACCCCATAGTTCGACTTCGAGTCTGAAGCTCCCAGTTTGATCCGTCGCTGGCACCCCACGTCCACATTCTTTTTGGTAACAATCTCGGGGATTCTCCATTTAACCAGGGTTCCGACACAATAATCCTTGCTGTTGGCGCAGAAATGGAAAACCTCACGTTCTGTGAGGCATTTCTCGGTGTCAAGATAGGTAAGGCTGAGCTGCTTAATCGAATATTTGTATCGGGACAGGAATCGTAACAATTTCCCAAGTTCAAACTGCTGAACAGACGGGTCAACCGTTTTAGCAGCGACGGCAGCAACTGCGGCAAAGAACGGCCTTTTGAGTTCCAGAAGTATATTGCAATCTTTTGAGTCGATCTCGGTTAGTGTAGTGATAATTACGCTTGTTTTTTTCAGGTCTGTCGTCTTGACAGTTGATAGGTGCTCTAAAGTTAACCTGTTGCCGTTCTCAACCCTTCTCTTCAGTGACTGGTAGTCTATACACAGATATTTGCTACACAGCCATATAAGGTCGGTCAAATCCATCTGATGTATTTGTGTTCTAAAGCCAGTAATACAAACTTCCATAGCGTTTTGCCCCCCTCACATGTAATGCTTCCATGTTTGAAATTACAATATAATCGGGGCAATCACGTGTAACCTGATGATTGTATTGCGGATGGTATATTCTAATGTTTGTCGAATTTATGCATAAAATCACATTTATCGCATATATTTGAAAGGACGACAGGAGACAATTTATTCCGCACAACAAAAAAGCGGCGTTTCTCCCAAGCATTTAGAAAAACACCGCTTTATTCTGATTATCATGTAGTGGGCTACT
>CAJBRY010000203.1 GCA_903958085.1 uncultured Geobacteraceae bacterium | reverse complement strand
CAGCTCATCTGTCTTCGTTTCTTGCATTCATAATAATATTGCTGTTTACCGGGATCTGCGCTCATATTATCGGTAATGTTTTAACGGCAGCGCTGCGGCTTGTAATGTTGGGCGGACTGAACAGGCTTGGCGGACTGCTTATAGGAGTTTTCGAGGGAGCCCTGCTTCTTTGTATGGTTTTTAGTGTTGCTACTTCCGGCTTTATGCCGGAGCATATTCGAAATAAAGTCCGCTCAACAGAATCTGCCAATGCGCTTGCTCAGACAGGAGATCGCTTTCTTTCAGAATGGCGCGAAGCCAGCGGTCAGAAGAGATGATTCCTGACGAAAAAGTACGTGAAGTTGCTGACAGACTCTCGATTGTAGAAGTTGTTTCTGATTATGTCTCTCTACGGCGTGCCGGCAGTAATTTTCTTGGTCTTTGCCCTTTTCATGGCGAAAAGACCCCTTCATTCACAGTAAACCCGGCTAAAGAAATTTTCCACTGTTTCGGATGTGGAGCCGGTGGAAATGCCTTCTCGTTTATTATGAAAATTGAGGGGATTTCGTTCCCTGAAGCTGTGAAGCAACTTGCAAGAAAAGCCGGGATCGAAATTGAGGAGCGCCAGTTAACTCCTTCAGAGAAAAAAGAGCAGCATGAATTTGCTCAGTTCCAGCATATCAACGAACTAACTGCTACATATTACCGCTCTATTCTATTAAACAGTAATGAGGGAGAGTCTGCTCGAAATTATCTTGCGGAGCGCTCGGTCGAATCTGAAATTTCGGAGGCATATCGACTCGGTTTTGCACCTGATCGACGGGATGGTCTTGTAAAATATCTTAAAAATAACGGTGCGGAACTTGAAAGCGCACAGAAACTTGGTATAATCCGCAGATCAGATTCTGGGTGGTACGACCTGTTTCGTAATCGTATGATTTTTCCAATCAGAGACTCACGTTCTCAGGTAATTGCCTTTGCGGGGAGGGTTTTGGATTCTTCCCTACCCAAATATATCAATTCCCCGGAATCGCCACTATATCATAAGAGTTCTGTGCTTTTCGGTCTTGATATGGCATTGCCATCCATAAGAACTGGCAAATCCATTATTATTGTGGAAGGATATTTTGATCATCTGGCGTTGTATCGGGCCGGAGTTCATAATGTTGTTGCGACATGTGGAACAGCTCTGACCGGGGTCCACGCAGGATTGATAAAGCGACAAGCAGAACGTGTTTACACCTTGTTCGACAGCGATGGAGCTGGTAAAAAAGCGACTATTCGTTCAATGGAACTTTTTCTTGAGCAGCGAATATCTGCCTATGTGGTTTCATTGCCAACAGGTGAAGACCCTGACAGCTTTCTGGCGAAACATTCTGCAGAGGATTTTAAGATTCTGCGTGATAAGGCAAAGCCCGCTTTTGAATATTTTGTTCGCTCCCTGCTGGCGGAGACTCCGCCTGATAGTGTTGACAGTAAGGTGCGGGTTATTGATGAGATTGTTCCGCGCTTTCGCAAAATAGCAGACTCAGTTGAACGTGATTTATATGAAAAAGAAATTTGCAGATTGTTGGGAATAACGATTCATGCATTTCGCAAACGTATTGGCGGAGGGAAATTCTCAAATTCAGAAATCAATGTAAACAAAAAAGAGGATTTTAAACCTGCTGACAGTATTCAGGATACTCTTATGTCACTTTTATTGAACTATCCTGAAGCTCGAGCAGAAATTTTGCAGAACGGCCTTGAAACCATTTTCAGTGATGATTATCTTGAGATGGCTCAACTTCTGTTTAGCAATCTGTCAGAATCCGATAACGGTCAGATATCAAGCCATCTTGTAGAAATGATTGAAAAACCGGAACTAAAAATGCTCTTTTCGCGAATAATGGTTTCAGATGCTTGTTTTGCCGATATTGAATGGCGAGCAGTTTTTAACCAGTGTACGCGAAGTCACGAAAAGAAAAAACTTTCATCAATCAAAGATATTGCCGCGCGACTTGCAATACTGGACTCAAACAGTGCCGAATACGAACAACTCCTGAAACAGGCTGACAAATTACGCACCCGAAAATCAAACCTTTAAAATAAAGCCGTTCCCTTGAGGTGAACACAATATGGCGAAGAAAAATATGGATGATGTTAAACAGCTGATCGATATCGGCAAAGAAAAGGGTTTTTTAACTTATGATGAAGTTAATGACATACTCCCGCCTGATATTGCAACAGATCAGATTGATGATGTTATGGGTATCTTTGGGGATTTGGATATTGAAATAGTTGATTCTTCTCAGAAAATCAAAATTCCTAAAATGAAGAACGATCTTGACGACGATGAAGAAACAGAAGGAGAGTCGGAAGAGGTTGAGTTTGAACCTGGATCCATAGGGCGCACAAGCGATCCTGTTCGCATGTATTTACGCGAAATGGGTTCCGTTTCCCTTCTCACCAGAGAAGGTGAGGTTGAAATTGCCAAAAGGATTGAAGATGGCGAACGAGACGTTGCAAGTGTAATTCTTAATACGCCAATCACTGTAAAGGAAGTCCTTTCTTTGGCTGATCGGCTTAGAAAATTTCAGATGACCCCCTCGGAAGTCAGCAAGGAAGTTGAAGAGGAAGTCCTTGAAGATGATGAAGAAGATGTACAGAAAACCAGAATCCTTGAAATTATTGATGCAATTGCCGCACAGGATTTGTTACTGATAGAAATCGCCGAAGCTATTGCAGCAGCAAAATCGTCCGCAAAGAAAAAAGAACTCGATAGAAAATTTTGGGAGGAAAAGGATCGTCAGGCCGAACTCTTAAAATCACTGAGACTAAAAGATCGTCACACCAATAAGGTTGCCGAGCGACTTAAAGAGCTTTCAAGCAAAGTGGATAAACTTCAGGCTGAATTGTCTGACCTGGAAAAAATTATCCCGGTTGAAAAGCTGAAAACATTGCTGGATAAGCTACAAAATGAAAACGACAAGTGTACGACCGAACTCAACAAACTTAAACTGGATGAAGAGGAGACTGCAAAAGTTGAGAAACGCCTTCGCACTGCAGCGAGAAAAATCCAGAAAGTTGAACAGGAATCCGGCTTCAAGGCTCGTGATCTCGCAGCTGCTTTAAAAGCTATTGAGGAGGGTGAATGCAAGGCCCGCATCGCAAAAAGCGAACTTATTGAGGCAAATCTGCGACTCGTTGTTTCTATTGCAAAGAAATATACCAACCGCGGCCTCCAGTTTCTGGACCTAATTCAGGAGGGAAATATCGGCCTGATGAAAGCTGTCGACAAATTTGAGTACCAACGCGGCTACAAGTTTTCAACTTATGCAACCTGGTGGATTCGGCAGGCTATTACACGCGCCATTGCAGACCAAGCCCGCACAATTCGTATCCCTGTTCATATGATTGAGACCATCAACAAATTGATACGCACCAGCAGACAACTCGTTCAGGAAAATGGTCGCGAGCCCTCTCCAGAAGAGATAGCAGAGCGAATGCAACTGCCTCTTGATAAAGTTCGTAAAGTTCTTAAAATTGCGAAAGAGCCGATTTCTCTTGAAACTCCTATTGGTGAAGAAGAAGATTCACACCTTGGAGATTTCATTGAAGACAAGGGAGTTATATCCCCGATTGAAGCCGTAATCAAAAACAATCTCTCTGAAAGTACAGCTAAAGTGCTCGCAACTTTGACTCCACGTGAAGAGAAAGTTCTACGAATGAGATTCGGTATAGGTGAAAAAAGCGACCACACCCTTGAAGAAGTGGGCCAGGATTTTGAAGTCACACGTGAACGCATCCGTCAAATCGAGGCAAAAGCTTTGCGTAAACTACGACACCCAAGCCGCAGCAAAAAATTAAAGAGCTTTGTGGATTAGAACTATGAAATGTATGCTTAGATCAATAATTTTATCATTATTCTTACTTTTAATTACGTTGACGGCAGCCTACTCCGCTGAAATTGATGACTCTACTGTTTTTGTTGACGCATTTAACGCTTTTCAACAAAAAGATTATCTTCTGGCAATTGAAAAATGTGAGCAACTGAATCAGGCTTTTCCTGATTCACCGCTCAGAGATGTTACACTGCTCCTTATTGCCCGTGCCAGTCTCAAGGCAGGCGATAATGCACGGGCAGCAAAATCTGCTTTTCTATTTTCTACAGAATTTCCTGATAGTAGCTTAAAAACATCAGTAGAAGAGGAATTAAAAGTTCTTGCGGGACGCCATCGAAAGGGAGAAGTTCTTGCGGCAGATAAAGCCTTGCAGAGTGCCGCCAGGAAAGTTAGTTCTGAAAGAATTGCTCGTGAGCGGGCGGCGGAATTGAAACTTGAGATGGAGCGTACTGCGAAAGCAAAAGCGGAGCAAGATCGTATAGCCCGTCTCAAGCAAGAGGAAGAACGGCGGGAAAGGGAACGCATAATTGCTGAAAAACTGGCAAAAGCTAACATAAAAGTAGCAATAGCAATACGTGAAGGTGCCGGAGCAGTTCCAGTCGGTACTACAGGCTCTCTGCCAATTGAAATAACAAACAACGGTAAAAGTAGTGAAGAGTTCATGTTTACAGTTACTGCCCCCAAAGAATACGAAGCAATCCTAGCCAAGACAGAAAAATCTGATGAAGCCGTATCAAGACTGCAGCTTGCTGTTGGAGAATCATTCAGGGGATTTGTCGTATTCAAAATGCCGTCAGATATGGTCGATGGGCATCGTTCCGCCGTCACGATTAGGGCAGCATCCGCAAAATTCAGTGACATTAACTTTCACAAGGATGCTGTTCTTATTAGTTCAGCTCCTCTTGTTCGCGCTGTGGCCAAGCTTGCGAAACCTAAAGTCACTTCTGGTGAAAGACTCCGCTATAGAGTAACTGTTCTCAACGTAGGTTCGTTGCCAGCCAACAACTTAACAGTACGACTCCAACTTCCTCCACAGATTGAATTTATAAGCGCCCCGGATTTTTCATTTAGGCAGGAATCAAACGGAATTATTGCTATAAAAATTGATCAGGTTGATATCGGTAAGCTATCAGAGATAGGCCTGGACGTAAAAATCCGGGATGATGTAACTATTGGTCAGGAATTAAGAGGGCATGTTGAGGTTATAAACGAAAGCCTTCAAAGAAAAGAGTCCTTCAACGCAAGTGCGTCTGTAGTAGTCCGGGCCAGGTAATACTGAGCTGAGACAATAAAAAGCCACTGTGATTTTGGTCATCTATGGCCTGATTAGAGAAGCACCAGGTTGTCTCTATGGACAACTACATCGCCGTAATAATAGCCGAGGATAGTTTCTATGTCTGAACTTTTGCAGCCAGCCAGTCGAGTGGTCTCAGCACCTGAATAATCAGACAATCCCCTCGCAAACTCAACGCCATTTAAATCGCACAATCTAACGCACGCACCTCTCTCAAATCGTCCCTCAACAGCCGTAATGCCTGAAGGCAAAAGGCTTTTACCTTTCTTAATCAAAGCGGTTTTAGCCCCATTATCTACAAATATTCTGCCTGATGGCTTCAATGTATAGGCTATCCAATGCTTTCTTCGGTTTAAGCCGGTGCCGGAAGGCAGGAATAGTGTTCCAACTTCTTTACCGTTCATGACAGAGGAAATAATGCCACAACGCTTCCCTGACGCCATGATGGTTGCCACCCCGTTTTTACCGGCTTTTTTTGCTGCGGCAACCTTAGTTGCCATTCCGCCGGTTCCAACAGTTGAACCTGAACCACCTGCAGCGCGTTCAACTTCCCTGGTTATCACTTTTACCAGAGGAATCAATACCGCATTCGGGTCGGTATTAGGATCAGCACTGTAATAACCTTCAATATCTGTAAGGATCAGTAATAGATCAGCTTCAGCTACATTTGTTACCAAGGCAGATAAATTGTCATTGTCGCCAAACTTGATCTCGTCAACAACAACAGTATCATTTTCGTTGATTATCGGGATTATGCCAAAACCGAGCAAAGCATCAAGCGTTGCCGTTGCATTGAGAAAGCGCTGGCGACTGCCAAGGTCCTCGCTGGTCAACAACACCTGAGCAGAAACTATATTGTGTGGTGCAAGAGATTCCTGATATGCCTGCATCAGCCTTGGTTGACCAACAGCAGCTGCAGCCTGTTTATGAGGGATAGTTCGTGGCTTATCAGTTAATCCTAGCTCACCTCTGCCGGCTGCTATAGCCCCGGATGACACAATAACCACCTGCAATCCCTGATGACGCAATAAGGCAATTTCTGAGCATATCCGGCCTATAACTTCCATATCTAGAGAGCCGTTTGAGTCCGTCAGCACTCTGCTGCCAATCTTGATAACAACACGCTTAACAGTTTTAAGTAGTTCTTTTCTCATCACCACACCTCTTCAGGCTTTCCCCACAAACGGCGTGCGATTTCATCCAGCAACTGATCTACGCCTTCTCCTGTCGCAGAAGAGATCGGAAATACCGCAACTCCCTTTTTTTCAAACCATTTACGTATTGCAGGAAGTTCATCTTTAGCCTGAGACAGGTCAATCTTGGTGATAACGACAATCTGATTCTTTGCCGCTAATTCAGGGCTGAATAGTGCTAACTCGCGGTTTATAGAATCATATTCGGCCTTTGGGTCGCGATCAGGCATCCATGATATATCAACCAGGTGAAGCAGAATACCTGATCTCTCCAAATGTTTGAGAAAACGATGTCCCAGACCGGCTCCTTCATTTGCGCCTTCAATAATTCCAGGGATATCAGCCATGACAAAAGAACGATAATCTTTATAAGGGACAACGCCGAGCGAAGGGACCATAGTTGTAAATGGATAATCGGCTATTTTTGGACGAGCAGCAGAAACCTTACTTATTAATGATGACTTTCCGGCATTCGGTAATCCCAATAACCCGACATCGGCCATCAGCTTTAATTCCAGCCTCAGCTTACGTTCTTCATGCTCTTCTCCAGGTTGTGCAAACTTTGGCGCCTTGTTGGTTGCTGATGCAAAACGAGCATTACCCTGCCCTCCCCTGCCGCCCTTAAGCAGAACTACCCTCTGACCGTTTTCGGTGAGATCCGCTAGAATGTCATCCGTTTCAGCATCCTTTATAACTGTCCCGACAGGAACTTTGATCAACAAATCGTCTCCACCTGCTCCATGTCGATTCTTCCCCATACCGTTATGACCGTGCTCCGCCTTCTGATGAGGCCTGTGGCGCAGTTCCAGCAATGTTGAAAGCCCAGAGAGTGCTTCAAATATTACATCCCCCCCCTTGCCGCCATCTCCGCCACTTGGTCCTCCGAATTCAATGAACTTTTCATGTCGAAATGCAACGCAACCTGCACCGCCATGCCCTGAAGATGCAAATAACGTTACTTCATCAATAAATTTCATCTACTGCTCCCCATCCAGCCAAGCTTGAACTGCCTGTAAACGACTGTTCCAAGCATCAGTCAGCCGCTCCTTTAAAAAAGCTGTAAATAAACTGTCAAACAGTTGTAACCCCTGATCCATAAGAAACATTCGTTCATAGAAAACCGCTTCCCTCTCACTCATCTGATCAATGGTGGAATCCTTTTCAATCCTTACTTGAGGGCATTTAAACGATGCAAAGCCAAATGTATCGCCTTTAAGTGTCAGTTTCCACGGATTTTCATCCTTTTCCATGCATATTGTTGCACTTGTTATACGTTTTCCACCTTTGAGCGCTGATATAGCCTCAAGATAGCTATCCTGTGACCCGGAAACGGTAACTTTCTGAATTCCACCTTCTTCTCCACCCCCCTGAAACTGGATCCGGTCGTCAATCCATGCTGAAAACTTTTCACCTTCAGCTATATGCCCTGGCCGGCAGACTGAAAATTCACCCTCGCCGTTCACACCACGCTGTAAAAGCCATAGCATGAAATCACAGCCAAGCCACTGATTGTCGCGTATCATAGCTACAACAGCATCTGATCCAGACTGATTAGCGCCTTCCAGCGCGTCAAGCATCTGACCCGACAATAATTTTCTGGCACGCGCAAATGGATGAATTATTACAGGGCTGAATCCTTCAAAAGTTTTACGGAAAATATCCTCAAAGCGCTCAATAACCTTTGTTCCGAGACTGTAAAGCGTTAAAACGCCGCTTTTCAGATCCCATAAAACATCCACAGTTGAGGGGACAGGAAGGCATTTGGTCAGCAAGCGCAGTTGGACCAGCTCCTTTATCTCTTCACGCTTATGCTTTGGGGTTCTCCGCAAATTAGGATTTTGTGCTAGAAAAGCTCCTTCTTCGCGCCCGGCATGCGACTTTAAAACGGCCGCTGGAATTTTTCTCTGGTCTTTTCGGAGTGAAAAAACAACAAAGTTATCCCGCCAGAAATCAGATGGCGAATCAAAGGAGGCCAGGTCGGATTTGTCAATAAGGGTCCATCCCTCGGCTGACTCTTCAGTTGAATTTTCAATTGATTGAAAGCCCCTGTCAGTCAGTTTCTTCGAAAGCCACTCAAATTGATCTGTCTTTGGCAGTTCACCAGAAATCGCGAACTGGGTAATGCTTACTGTGTTGGCATAAACACCCATATCTATTTTCCTTTCGGTTCTTTAACCAATAATCGCACATATTCATCTAAAGATAAGGAACTGTGCCAATGTCCGGTAAGTTTCCCAAGCCTGGTTCCCCCCCAGAAAAGAAGAACAACCATTAAAGCAAATGCTATTCCTGATACATATATTGATCCAAATGCCCGCATAGACAGGGCATTATTGAATCTGCAATGACTGACACAACGCCAGCATCCGATGCATTCTGGAGATGCAACGCTCGACTTATGCATCACATCTATGAAAGAAGGACAAGACTGACTGCAGACTCCGCAAGATACGCACCGTTCTATATTTCTTGTTACCCGCAACGGTGAAAACATGGCAAAGATGCCAAGCAGAGCACCATATGGACAGAGGTAACGGCAAAAAGGATTTTTCAGCACAAATGATAGAGCAAACAACCCAACGATAATGCCTAATGCTAATGGTGAAATATGCAGAAAAAAATCCATCAGGCGCACATCAGCCAGTTTGTGGTAGTCAGATTGTATAAAATTGACTAGCGCTTCCGGCGACATTGCAATCGCAATGGAATACCCAAATAAAGCGAATAGCAGGTATTTTATAGATCTAAATGAAACATCAAGCCAATGCGGCAAACGCCAGTTGCGCCTAAAAAAACTAAAGCCGCTCTTCCACGACAGCTCGGAAATAGTTGCAACAGGACAAATCCAGGAACAGAATGACCGCCTCATAAGCAGTGAAAGTACTAACACCGTGATAAAAACTACTACGGCGGACGGATGAATGGAGTTTATTCCGCCACCTTTTAACCAGGAGGCGGTACCAAGCAAACCTGAAATTGGAAGAAATGCTTCTATACCATCCGGCCGCTCAACTAGGCCGGTATTTCTGCCAGAACTGACATATTCTACAAACTGGTAAAAACTAAGGCCAAGCCAGGCCATAAAACCGATAAAGCCAAAT
>CAJBRY010000202.1 GCA_903958085.1 uncultured Geobacteraceae bacterium | reverse complement strand
TGTACTTTCCGATTCAACCGGAGAGACTGCTGAACGGGTAATTAAAGCGGCTCTTTCTCAATTTTATGAAGATGACGTAAGAGTCCATCGTCTTTTTAAGATATCTTCTCCATCTGATGTTCAACAGGCGCTTGCTGTAGCTGTGACAACTCCGGGGCTTGTTGTTTATACTTTGGTTGATCCACAGCTTTCTGAAGCGGTAGAGAGGGTTGCAGAAGAGTGTGGGTTGGTTACAGTAGATTTGCTGAGTCCTCTTATCTATAGTTTGTCACGCTATTTGGGCGCACCTTCACGGGAAAAGCCCGGTTTATTGCATAGAATTGATACTGGTTATTATCGGCGTGTTGAGGCTGTTAATTTCACCGTAAAGCATGATGATGGTCAGGAAACTAGGTATTTGCACAAGGCTGATCTAGTTCTCGTTGGCGTATCTAGATCTTCTAAGACTCCGCTATCAATGTATCTTGCACATAAAGGATACAAAGTTGCAAATGTGCCTATTGTTTTTGGCATAGCCCCTCCCGAGGAACTTTTTGAGATTGATCAGACAAAAATTGTTGGTCTTTTGATTGATCCAAAGCGTTTGGTTGAAATCAGGACTTCACGTCTGATAAACATGAGACAAAGCCCTCGTGGAACTTATAATGATTACCAGCTGGTAGAGGATGAAATTGCTGCTTGTCGTCAGTTATACAGAAAACATCCAGAGTGGTACATTTTGAACATAACGAACAAGTCTGTTGAGGAAGCGGCCTCTGAAATCATGAGGCGCATGGATATGGGTACAGGAGCTGATTTTTAAGAACAGCAGAAAAAACTAAAAAGGAGATGATATGAAAATTCTTGTTGTTGAGGATGAAAAAAAAGTTGCCAGTTTTATTAAGCGTGGACTTGAGGAGGAAGAGGGATTTCAGGTTACTTTAAGCTACGATGGCGCTGATGGATTTAAGAAGGCATCTAGCGGTGAATTTGAATTGATTATTTTAGATTGCCTTCTGCCGAAAAAAGATGGTTTATCTATACTCACTGACTTGCGTGCTGCTGGCATTCAAATTCCTGTTATGATGTTGACAGCAAAGGCTGAAACTACCGATGTCGTTACAGGTCTGGATGCCGGTGCAGATGATTATCTAGTGAAGCCGTTTGCTTTTGCTGAACTGCAGGCAAGGGTCAGAGCTCTTGTCAGACGCAGTGAGCAGGATCGGGGTGCTGAGATCCATTTTGCCGATATGCGCCTCGACCCGGTCAATCATAAAGTATGGAGAGGCCAGGTTGAAATTGTTTTAACTGCAAAGGAGTACAATTTGTTGGCCTATATGGTGCGTAATGCAGGAAATGTGCTCTCACGTGCGAATATTGCCGACAATTGCTGGGAATATCCTTTTGAGACATTTACAAACATTATCGATGTGTATATTAATTATTTAAGGAAAAAAGTAGACGGACAATTCCCCGTCAAGCTTATTCATACTGTCCGTGGTAAAGGTTATATATTAAAAGAGGGATAACAGGGGGTTGATTTTTCCGGACGCACTGTTTATTTTACATTGAGGGATGGTCAAGGGCGGTATCGTGACTTATGCGATCCCGCCCTTGTCTTATTCTAAATATACTTGTCAAAATAGCGAGGAGGTCAGTTTATGTTTAATTCACGAGTTTTTTCAGTTCATATCCTGGTAATAGGGCTGCTAGTTGCTCTCTCTCTGCCGACTATTGCCACAGCAAAGCCCGTCATTCCTGATTTTGTTGTATTAGCAAAAAATATGAACCCGACTGTTGTTAACATTCGAACGGCAAAAAATATCAAACCAAAACAGCGCCTACGTGGACTGCAGCAGCAGAATCCATTTGGCAACAATTTTTTCGATGACTTCTTTAATCGCTTTATGGATGGTATGCCACAGCAGCGACCACGACGTGAGCAAAGTCTGGGCACAGGGTTTATAATAAGCTCAGATGGCTATATTCTTACAAATAACCATGTTGTTAGTGGTGCTGATGAGGTAATGGTCAAATTGTCTGATGGCAGGGAAGTCAAAGGTGAAATTAAAGGGGTCGATGAAAAAGTTGATATTGCCCTGATAAAAATATCTGAAAAAGATGCACTTCCTTTCGCTGAATTAGGTGACAGCGACACAATTGAAGTCGGTGAATGGGTTATGGCAATAGGTAATCCTTTCGGGCTTTCGCACACAGTTACTGCTGGGATTGTCAGTGCAAAGGGGCGTGTTATCGGCAGTGGCCCTTACGATGATTTTATCCAGACGGATGCCTCAATTAACCCTGGAAACTCTGGTGGGCCTTTGTTTAGCGCCGAAGGGAAAGTTATTGGTATCAATACGGCCATTATTGCCGGTGGTGGAGGTG
>CAJBRY010000201.1 GCA_903958085.1 uncultured Geobacteraceae bacterium | reverse complement strand
GATTCACAGCGTCAGGCAACCAAAGACGCCGGAAAGATCGCCGGTCTGAACGTATTGCGTATCATAAACGAGCCGACTGCTGCAGCCCTTGCCTACGGTCTTGATAAAAAGAAGGATGAAAAGATTGCAGTATTCGACCTTGGTGGCGGTACGTTTGATGTTTCCATTCTGGAGCTTGGTGATGGCGTTTTCGAAGTTAAATCAACCAATGGTGACACCTTCCTTGGTGGTGAAGACTTTGACCAGGTGATTATTGACTGGATTGCTGACGAGTTCAAAAAAGATCAGGGCATCGACCTGCGTGGAGATAAAATGGCTCTCCAGCGTCTAAAGGAAGCTGCGGAAAAGGCCAAGTGTGAGCTATCAAGTTCTGTTGAGACTGATATCAATCTTCCTTTCATAACTGCTGATGCATCGGGTCCTAAGCATCTTACATTGAAACTTTCCCGCGCCAAACTGGAGTCAATCTGTGCAGGTTTGCTTGCAAAATTAGAAGGACCATGCCGCACAGCACTGAAGGATGCCGGATTGACCGCCGGTCAGATAGATGAGGTTATTCTGGTTGGTGGTATGAGTCGTATGCCTGCAGTTCAGAAGTGTGTTGAGGATATTTTCGGCAAGGTGCCGAGCAAAGGTGTAAACCCGGACGAAGTTGTTGCAATAGGTGCAGGTATCCAGGGTGGAGTATTGAGGGGCGACGTCAAGGATGTTCTGCTGTTGGATGTAACGCCGCTTTCTCTCGGCATCGAGACTCTTGGTAGTGTAATGACTCGCCTGATAGAGAAAAATACTACCATTCCTTGTCGTAAAAGCCAGGTATTCTCAACGGCAGCTGATAATCAACCTGCGGTTTCGATTCACGTCCTGCAGGGTGAGCGTGAGATGGCCCGCGACAACAAGACGCTCGGCAATTTTGAGCTCACAGGTATTCCTTCGGCTCCACGCGGACTGCCCCAAATAGAGGTTACATTTGACATTGATGCCAATGGCATTGTGCATGTTTCAGCCAAAGATCTTGGAACCGGCAAGGAACAGTCAATCAGCATCACTGCATCTTCCGGTCTTTCCAAGGAAGAGATAGACAAAATGGTGCGTGACGCTGAGGCTCATGCAGATGAGGATAAGAAAAAGCGTGAGGCGATCGAAGCACGCAATCATGCCGACAGTATGGTGTATACTACTGAAAAATCACTGAAAGAGCATGGTGATAAAATTGATGCAGTCGAAAAAGGAAACATTGAGAATAAACTGGCTGAACTGAAAAAACTTATGGAAGGTGAGGATTCTGAAGCCATCAAAAAGGCAACTGATGAACTTGCTCAAGCATCCCATAAGCTGGCTGAAGCAATGTATGCCAAGAAGGAAGGTGCTGAGGGGGAAGCTGCTCCTGGGGCTGACCAGGCCGGGTCTGCCAAGCCCAAGGATGATAAGGTTGTTGATGCTGATTTCGAAGAAGTAAAAGAAGAGAAAAAATAGTACCCTCCTTCATATAGGCTCAGCAAGGTAGGGGCGGGTTTAAATCCGCCCCTACACGCATTTCAAGTTATAAAGGAATTCAACAGTGGCTAATGGCGAAAAACGTGATTATTACGAGATACTTGAGGTTCATCGAAACGCCTCGGAAACTGAGATAAAAAAGGCTTTTCGGAAGGTGGCCATACAGTTCCACCCTGACAAGAATCCGGGGGATAAGGCTGCCGAGGAGAAGTTCAAGGAAGCTTCTGAAGCTTATGAAGTTCTGTCTGATGCCCAGAAGCGCGCCCAGTATGATCAATTTGGTCATGCCGGAGTTTCCGGCGCAGGTGGATTTTCAGGTGGTGGATTCGGTGGCTTTGGCGCGGGGACTCCGTTTGGTGATATTTTTGGTGACATTTTCGGTGATATTTTCGGAGGTGGCGGCGCCAGCAGGGGACGCAATCAAGGTCGGCGCGGCGATGATCTTCTTTATAACATGGAGATCAGCTTTGAAGAGGCTGCTTTTGGCGTAGAGAAGAAGATTGAAGTTCCTTTTGCCAAGCGTTGTGTCACCTGTAACGGTTCCGGCTCGAAACCTGGAACTGATCCCAAAGTCTGTCCAACTTGCAGAGGGGCTGGCCAGGTTCGTTATCAACAAGGTTTTTTCAGTGTCAGCAAAACCTGTGGTCAGTGCAACGGCGAAGGAAAAGTCGTTGATGACCCTTGTCCGGATTGTCGAGGAAAGGGGAGCAATAAGGATACAAAAACTCTCTCGGTAAAGATTCCGGCAGGTGTAGAAACAGGTTCACGACTCAAGGTTACCGGTGAGGGTGGTCAGGGAAAAGGTGGGCCAAACGGGGATCTGTATGTTGCTATCAGCGTGAAGGAGCACGCGCTTTTTCAGCGAGAAGAGAATAATGTAATCTGTGAAATTCCAATCAGCTTTATTCAGGCATCCCTGGGTTGTGAACTCGAAGTGCCTACTTTGGACGGTAAGGTTGCCATGAAGATTCCTGATGGTACGCAGTCAGGTAAAATATATCGTCTGAAAGGGAAAGGAATATCTTCACTTCAGGGATATGGTCGCGGAGATCAATTAGTCGTAATTCGGATTGAAACACCAACCAATCTCAACAAAAAACAAAAGGAGTTGTTGGAGGAATTCGCCAAGATAAGTGGTGAAGATGTGCATCCTATTAAAAAAGGTTTTCTGGACAAGGTGATGGATTTTATCAGTTAGCGACTCAGCTTTAAAGCGGGCTCATTTAGTTCTTGCCTAAGTTGGCATAATATTTTAGTATTCACGGCATATATGGTCATTTTCAGGGGCGGATCATGGACAAACAAAAGCTGATCGAAAAAACTACCGAAACGCTTCGCCCCTTTGAAACATTGAATTTGATAGATACTCTGCAACACTTGACCGTTCAAAAGGTCTTTTCCCACCCAGTAATACTCATCACAATTATTGCAATATTCTTTTTTGGTGTTATCAAGCGTTCTAAAACCGTCCTCCTCAGTCTTTTTGCACTTGTCTGTTTTGCTGTTATTGTCCGTTATGCGCTGCCTGCACCTGGCGACGATCTTTCCATGTCATCGCTGCTTCCTTTTATTGGGGGAGGCATGGTGATCGGGTGTGTGGTAATCTATTTTTCATTCATCAAGCATGATTGATAAATAAAGGGTTTAGTATGAAAATTGATAAACGTGATGGGTTCTTTATAGCTGTGGTAGTTGTTGTGTTGGGGATCTTTGTTGCGATTTCCGGCAAAGAGAAAACTACTACTGTGCCAAACAATGAAATGCATAAAATTGCTTACGATACGGCGTTCAAAAATGCCCCAGGTCCTGATGCCTCCCTTTTTAAGCGTACTTTCTTCAAGCCGGATAAAAAAGGTGCTGAAGTTTATTGCGAGCCTTGTCACAAAGAAAAAGGGGTACCATTTCCCCCTAAACATCCTGCCAAGAATCGATGCCTTTTTTGTCATAAACTCAAGAGGTAAGTTGATTATCAGAAGCAGTTCCTTCTGATTCAGCCTCATGGATATTCTGATTTGGCTCTTCCAGGCTGATTCTCCCGATTTTACCGCTCCGAAGTTCTCTCAGAAAAGCCTCAGCTGCCCGATGAACATCAATTTCTCCACCGGCCATGAGACAGCCAAGTCGGCGCCCGATCGCTTCTAGCATAGCGGTTGGCGTCTCCGGCAATTCCTCCAATTTATATCTCTCCTTAATCAGTTCAGAATACCTGCCCATCATATATTCTGCGGCAAAAAGTCCTACACAGGTATAGTCAAGAGCGCTGGCGCCGATTGCTCCGCTTGTAGCCAGTCGATATGCCACTGCCTGATCATCCATGTTCGGCCAGAGTATTCCGGGGGTATCTGTAAGAACAATGCCGTTTCTAAGGTCGATCTGTTGCCCACAGGTTGTAACCGCAGGTTTGTCGCCGACCTTAGCCATGCTTTTGCCTGCCAGAGTGTTGATCAAAGTCGATTTTCCTGTGTTGGGGATACCAAAAACCATAACGCGGAGCGGCCATCCCGGGCGTCCCCGATGAGGTACTGTCTTTTGGCAGAGCTTGAGCAGCAGTTTAGCATCACTGTGCAATCTTGCTGAAAGCGGTAAAGCAAAAATCCCTGATTCCTGTTCAAAATGGCGCACCCAGGCTTTGGTAATGACAGGATCAGCGAGATCACTTTTGTTCAGAACTTTTATGCAGGGCTTGTTGCGGCGCATCTCTTCTAATTGGTGATTGGCGCTTGAAGAAGGGAGACGAGCATCAAGAACTTCGATTATTACGTCAATTTTGCGGATTGCCTCCGCCATCTTCTCCTGCGCTTTTCCCATATGTCCGGGATACCATCTAATCGTCATCTAATGCTTTCTCCAGTTAGTAAAGCTCATATTTCAGTAGTCGGCACTCTATTGCTCCGTTAAACAGGACATAGCGCCGTGAAGCTTTGAGACCGATATATTTTGCAAGTTCAAGATTGCCGGTAAGGACATATCCTGTCCAGCCACGGCACTGTTTCTTCATGACATCTCCGATTTGGCAGTAAAGTTCGCGTAAGTCATCTTCTTCGCCAAGACGGATTCCGTAGGGGGGGTTTATGATTATTATCCCCTTATCGCTATCTGTTTTAAAATCCTGCATTGCAGCGTGAAAATAGTGGATTTGTCCTTCCAGGCCGGCGTTAAATGTGTTTTTGCCTGCAAGTAGAAGAGCGCGGTTGTCTAGATCATATCCAGTTACCAGTCCTACCGGCAATCTGCGGATAGCTTCTTTCGCTTCCAGGCATAATCGGTTCCAAAGCTCGTCATCAAAATCGATCCAACGTTGAAAGCCAAACTGACGATGCAGTCCAGGAGCAATTTGAGCAGCCTTTAGAGCGGCCTCTACAGGGATAGTGCCTGAACCGCACATCGGATCAGCAAGTGGTATTGAACCATCCCAACCTGTCAGTGCAACAACCGCAGCGGCGAGAGTTTCGCGAAGTGGGGCTTCGTTTCGTTCAAGGCGATAACCGCGCCGGTCGAGAGACTCTCCTGAGCTGTCGAGGCTGATGGTACAAACATTATTGTGAAGATGTACATTTATGCGCACATCAGGTGAGGCTGTATCTACATTCGGGCGACTGCCGCGTGATTCTCTAATGCGGTCAACCACAGCATCCTTGGTTTTGAGTGCAACAAAGCCTGAATGTGTCATAGCAGAATCGCGCAGAGAACAATCCACCGCCAGTGTCATTTCGGGAGTGATCAGTTCCTGCCAGGCAATTGCATGAACACCTGCATACAATTCAGCCGGGCTGGAAGCTGAAAATGATGTAAGCTTTAACAATACGCGACTGGCTGTTCTTAGCCAGAGATTTGCGCGATATAAACCCTCACGTTTTGCAGAAAATGATACTCCGCCTCTTCCAGGCTTGCCATCAGTGATCCCAAGTTGATTTAGTTCTGCGGCCGTAAGCTCCTCAGCTCCTCGCGGCACGGCAGCAAAGCATTGCAATATAGAATCGTGCTTTGGAATGTCAAATTCCGGCAAAACATTCTTGACTGAAGATGGAGCTGAAAACTGTTTCTTTACGTTTTCGGAAAGTTCTGCGGTACGCTTTCCTGGACGTAAAATGTGACTCGGCTTACTCATTGCTGCTCCCTATCTCTTTTGACCAGACAAGCTCAAGCGATTTTCGTGTCTGCTCTTCGGTTCCGCTGTTGTCGATGACAACTTTGCCATGACACTCTTTCTCGGCTAATGGCATCTGGCTGTCAATAATCTGCTGAGCTTCATTACGGCTAATGCCGTCACGTTTCATAAGGCGTTCGATCTGAATTTCAGGGAGAACTGTAACCACCCAAATTTCATCAAAATGTTTGGTTGCCCCTGTTTCGATAATAAGAGGAGCCATATATATCAAACGCTTATGGCCTGCAGCAGCAAACTGTTCGATACGCTCTGTTGCCAATCTCTTGATTTCAGGATGAAGAATTTTTTCAAGTTCTTTTCGCTTGTCCTTGTCAGAAAATACAAGTGAACCTAAATATTTTCGGTCAAGCGTGCCATCCTGAGTCAGCACTTTATCGCCAAAAAGCTTGACTATCTCCTTCAAAGCTTCCGTTCCCGGAAGCACAGTCTCCCTGGCAAGCAGGTCAGCGTCAATTACAGGTACAGCTAAATCGACAAAATATCTGGCAACGGAACTTTTACCTGTAGCTATTCCACCAGTCAGCCCTATTACCCGAATAGTTGAATGCATTATTTCAGAGCCTTCAATTCCAGGTATGCACGTCGGAAATTGACGTCAAAAAAAGCTTTGAATCCTGGTAAATTTTCGTATTGAGACAGTGAAAATTGTCTTTTTGCTGCTTCGACATCAAGCCCTTTACCAACCTGCTTAAGTACCTCGGTTGTAAAGGCCCGGAAAAACAATTGAAACTGCATAATACCATCTGTTGTTGTTACGTCACCTAAGCCTGGGACTACGGATCGTGCATTTATGTTTGTCAGCATCTCCAGGGAGCCAATCCAGTCACGGAAGGTGGCATCTCCCATATAGCCTGCGACTCCATTAAACATAAGATCAGAGGTAAATAGTACTCCTTCTTCTGGCAGATAGACAAAAACATCACCTTCGCTATGAGAACGTTCCGTAGCATTTAGAACAAGTAGAGTATTGCCCCGCTTCATGGTCAGGCTGCGGTCAAAAAAAGTGACCTGATTTTTGATCTGACGGTATTCACTTTTCAGTGCCTGCCATGTCCGTCCTGAAGCAATTATTTCAACGTTAGACGGCATATCAAAATCTATGTGGTTAAAACCACGGTGATGGTGCGTAAGAATAATGTATCTAACCGGAATAGGAGTTATAGTCTTGACAAAATCAAGTAACTCTTTAATTGTCTCCGGCAGAAAATGAGCGCCGGCAATGATAACTTGATAATTGGTTATAACTATAAGAGAATTGCTTGCAGCCTTTCCACCTGGTTCAGCGATCGCAGCGT
>CAJBRY010000200.1 GCA_903958085.1 uncultured Geobacteraceae bacterium | reverse complement strand
CAGGCATACAATACTATCCGCTCCCTGGCTTATGACTACCAGAAGAAACACGGCAAGGAAGCGCCAAGCGGATCACCGACTGCCCAGGCTAACGCTCTCTACTATTATCGACAGGCTATACGCTACGATGATGAGGTTGCAAAAGCCAAATACATGCAGATGTATCTCGACGGTGGTGGTAAGCGGTCCAGAATAAGGGAGGGTATAAACCGAGCAAAACCACTTGAGCCGCTGCCTGTTAACTTACGCTACAAGTTCCGTGAGTCCCTATCAGCAGCCGAGAAGGAAACGCTTAAAAAAGCGAACGAGTGGTACGTTGATACTTATAAAAAATAACTTTGACAGTATCAGCTAGTTAGGGTAAAGTTTCGCCAAATATAACGGTAATCACGGCTCCTTTCGCAAGGACACCCAAGACCCACATTCACGCATATACTGCGCTGTTTGTGGGTTTTTTCGTTTTCAAGGCACCCAATGACCAGACCCAAAATTCTCATAAGTCTCCCCTCTTGCGGGACACAGCGCACTGAATCTTCAGTATCGCTTGCGCGTACTATGCTGGCGACCCCAAACGTCATGTTTGACTTCGATACTCCTGCGTCCTGCTACATACACGAGAACAGAGAACAGTCGGCACTTAAAGCAATCGTAAACGGTGCAGACTACCTGTTCTTTATAGACTCCGATGTGTCTTACCCACCAGATGGATTGAGCAGACTACTCTCTCATGGCGTGGATATAGTGGGCGGTAATTACAACATGCAGTGCCGTGACAAACGCTCGGCCGTCTGGACGCTGGAAGATAAACTCTATGAGGCGCAGGAAGGCGATGCTCCATTTAAGTGTCGCGCACTCCCTGGTGGCTTTATGCTTATCAAAGTGTCAGCACTTAAAAAGATCAAGCGGCCTTGGTTTTTCCTGCGTGAAAGTTGCGCTCCTGGCGGGATGATTGGAGAAGATGTCTGGTTCTGTGATGCAGCCCGTAATCGTGGTTTTGATGTCTGGTGTGACCCGACGTTTCATATCGACCATATTGGGATAGGGGTTTATTGATGATAACTCTACAAGAACTACAAGCTGAACTCTACACGTTAGCACTGGCGCATCCACCTGAAACACTTGTCAAGGTAGAAGTGTCCTCGCATTGTGTACTGGCTGACATAAATTCAATCAGCACACAGTCGTCCGACAACGGTATAACGATCAATCTTGGGGCTGAGTAATGGCTTACGTTGCCGATTTCACAACTAAATCAAGTGCAACAAGGGTTGCGTCTCTGGCGTTTGCAGCTACCGACTTTCCAGATCATGCTGTTGACGACTATCTTGTTTTAGGGATCACGACTGAGGCAGATGGTACAGCTTTGACCTTTGCGGTATCTGGCTGGACTCAGATAGGCTCTACCGTCGGCTCGTCTACTACACCAACAGTTTATGACGGAATACGATTTATAACGCTACGATCAACAGCGAGGTACGATATGGCAGAGCAAATGGACATTGAAATACTACAGGGCGATTCTTTTGATTGGGAGATTACCGTAGAGGATATTAACGGAGATTTGCTTGATCTGACCAACTTCAATGTTAGAGGCATGGGGCGAAAGCAGTATTCAGACACTCTGCCTACCTGGACATTTGTCTGCACGAAAGACCCTGACCAAGTGGCAAACACTGGTCTTGTCCGTGTAACTCTAACGGCAGTTGTCACGGCTGCTATCACGAAAGGGACTTACAAGTACGACATTGAAGTTTATACCGCTGGCGGAATGGTGAAGAAGATTTACCGAGGTAATGCTGTTGTGGCTCCAGAGGCAACGAAATGAAAAGCGTAGTAAGGCTCATAACCTTTATGGCAAGTGTCGCCAGGATGCCCTCATCACTGGTGAGTTCCTGTCGCCTGATCACGCATATCAGCAGCAGCGTGAGGGTTGATATTGTTGTAGATACTGTTTCGCCCGATATACCTCTTAACGCACTGCTGTTTGCTGACGGAGAGATCGTTTACTTTGCCGATGGAGGTGTCGCATGTCAATTACCGTAAGAAATAATGATACCAATATGTCGTATGAGGTGTTGACCACAGG
Organism: uncultured Geobacteraceae bacterium; assembly: GCA_903958085.1. Classification (GTDB taxonomy): domain Bacteria; phylum Desulfobacterota; class Desulfuromonadia; order Geobacterales; family Pseudopelobacteraceae; genus JACRCG01. The sequence goes on along the minus strand of CAJBRY010000200.1, from coordinate 6,203 downwards.
CGACATCCTCTCTCTTGCTACTACAGCACAACTCGCTGCTCTGACGGCAGAAGATATAGGGGCGCTACCCGGCAAAGTAACAACAATCTACGACCTAGTTGCACCATACAATCAGCCGATTTTAAATAAATGGGAGACCTACGCTGAATACTCCGCAGTAACTCCCAAAGCTGACGGCATGTACCTAGTATGGGAAACGAATAGCCTATACATCTGGTCTGGCGGAGTTGAAACAACTGTAACTGATTCCGATACAATCGCGCGGGCATACACGCAAGTAACGCCATATATTCTTGGCGCAAACGATGAGGACATTCTTGATGCATACGCAGTGCTTGATAGCATCTACATACTACTGCCAGATGTTCTAGCCAAACCGACAAGAGTCAATAGGATAATAGAATTAGTTTGTATCGGAGCATCTACTAACGGCACTACGGTTAACGCAATTGATAAATGGTACACATATGAGGACACCGATTGGACTATAGCGAACGCGGATTATTATGGCACTACGGGGTCTGTAAGACTTCCTTCCGAAGGCGCATTTGTTGTATTCAACGCAACGGTAGCATCGGGCACAACGAATGAATACAACACAGGTACCACAAGCACAAACGTAGTGGCAGCAAGCAGACTTTCGGGGTTTGTCAATGCACCAGACTTAACGAACCCCGCAGAACCAAAACGCTATTCGCTCACCGCACTAGAATATGCCAGACTCGGCTATACAGACGCATGGTTTACAGGCACAGAAACGCCTTGGACTCATACGTTCACAGACATTCCTGAAACAAACGATTTCTATCTGCAATCAAATGCAGACGTTTACCAGTTCACAGGCACGGATGCAGCAGTAGAAGTTGACTGGACACTGATGGGGAATATGTCAACAGTGACTCCGCTTCCTCTAGCATCTGCCACAGACAACCACGTTCCGTCTGGGTTTATAAATCACCTTACTTCAACACTTACCCTTACCGAAAACGTAGGTGCTGTAAACGACACATTCAGCGTAACACTAACAGGCACAGACTTTCCAGTTTATATCAACGGAACAAAGTATCTCAAGAACACAGAATCAATTACTCAAGTAGGTGCTTTATCAAAGCGGTACTTTATTTTTTATCTGGCTGCAACACAGGCTCTTACTATTGCAGATGAATCTTGGAATCTTGAATCTGGTGAGTATGATGGTTCTGCACCGATAGCAACAGTGCTTTGGGACGCTACAAATCATCAAGGGATTTTGGAAGAGGAGCGGCATCACTCTTGGAGAGATGTAAACTGGCATCACTGGGCGCACCATACAACAGGCGCACTTTATTCAACCGCTCATTTCGCAGATGCTTTCACTCTTACTTATGCGGGAACTGCTCCAAACCTTACCTTCTCAATGTCTCGCGGTTCGATCTACGATGAAGATATAGCAAACCACACAGCAGGGGCGCTTACAACGTGCAACCTATTCTATCATGCAGCAGACGGTTCTATGGTATGGGAAAAGAACGTAAACAAGCTCTACAAACTAACTGGCACAGTACCGCAGTATGATACAGGAACAGGTCTGGCAGCCAAGAACGCAAGCAACACAAGCGGATATTTTGTATCGTGGGTGTATGGCACGAACGGCTCAAACGATGGAACGCTTACAAAGCGCGATCTCGCTGTTGTAGTAGGGCAAGACAACAACAACACAATGACGCTCACAGAAGCGCAGAACGCGGCATTTCCAACACTTCCTATTGGTTTTATAGTGGAGTGGAAACTGCTCTATAAAGTTATCTTCCTATATAACGGAGCAAGCGTAATCTCTCGCGTATCCACAACAGACTACCGCATATCTGGGGCTTTGCCAAGCGGTCAAGCACCAACCTCCAACGTATCCGCATCTAGTGTTTCTTATGCGCCAACAGGATCACTAACCTCAACAAATGTTCAAGGCGCTATTGACGAACTCGCAGCATCAAGCGGTGGTGGCGTAACCGTCTACTTCCCATTCTATAAAGCAGCGGGGACTATCGACAACATCAGCCTCGTATCACAGACCAGCTTGCCGTTTAAAGACGCTTCAGGCACAGACAAAAACATATTACTCGTAACGTAAGGGGAACGATATGGCAGAACAGCAATTAGTAAAATCAATCTATACAGATTCGGACGTTACAAGCCTTGGAGAGTTTGCGGCTACTGATACCTTTCCATTAGCCAATGCACCATCTGGTTTAGCACGACAGACTGGTGATGATAGCGTCCTTACCCGTCAGATGCTTAAAGACTGTGGTGCTGTGTATCTTGATAAAGGTGCGTCTGGAACAACAACACAAGACCTAGCCTATACAGGTGGTAGTCATCAACGCATACAAGCAACAGGGGCTTTTACCATAACAACATCTGCTTGGCCCCCTTCTGGCAATCTTGGTGAGTTGTTGCTTGAACTTGCAGCAGACGGAACTCCTAGAGCTATCACATGGCCTACAATCAACTGGGTTAAATCAGACGGTACAACCACAACAACCTTTTCTAGTAACGGAGTAACCCTTCAGACCGCTAACAACGCGATAGACTGGGTATTCCTATGGACTAGAGATGCGGGTACTACTATCTATGGAAAGGTGATGCGATGATATTGCGTGGAGCATTTCAAGGTGGTGGCGATCCCTTGTGGAGTAGCGTCAAAGCGCTTTTACATTTCGATGGGTCAAACGGGTCAACCACATTTACTGATAGCAAAGGTCTGCACACATGGAGTAGATCAGGAGATGCTATAATAAGTACGGCACAAGCACAGTGGAATCAGAGCGGTTATTTTGATGGCGCAGGAGACTATATTTCTTCTGATTCACACGCAGATTTTGCTTTAGGTGCTTCTGATTTCTCTATTGAGTTTTGGTATCGCCCGAATAGTTCCTCGGTAACACAAAATATAATAGCAAACGGCATGTCGTGGGGGGCTAATTGTTTTGGATTTACTGATAAACACGTTGGAGTCCCCACTAAATTTACTTTTTGGAGCTATAATTTAAACACAAGTACTGCTGTCTTAACAAGTACCTCGGTAGTTACTACGGGGACTTGGTATTTTATACAGTTGGTAAGAAACGGGGCTAATCTTTACTTGTATATAAACGGGTCACAAGAAGCTACAGCAAATATATCTACAAGCAACATTGATTCAGCAGCTTCAAGAGCCATGATTATTGGTGGTGACGCTGTTGGTTCGTACTGTAACGCATATATAGATGATTTTAGATTTACAAGAGCCGTAAGAAGCGCAGTGTTACCAACAGCACCATTCCCTAACTCATAGGAGACAATATGAAGATAAGAATCATAGCAACAGGACAAGAAGGCGAAGTTGGTGAGTTGTTTCCGAACGTAAGTTTTGGCGGTGGAGTGCCTACGCAAGAATGGCTAACATCAAATGGCTGTGAAGAAGTAATACCACCAGCACCAACTCCGTATGTACCAACCATCTTTGACCAGATCGCAGAACTTGAAGCAACCATAACACGAAGAATGCAACGTGAAGCACTCATAGGCAGCACGCTTGTAGACTTTCGCACAGGTAAGACCGCTGCACAGCAGATAGCAGACATTGACGCACAGATAGCAACATTAAGATCACAACTATAAAGGAGGCCACAGATGCCACAGCCCTGCGAGCAACAGGAGGAAATAAATGAGATCAACAGCGGAGTTCAGTCGATCAGGACGGAAGTTTCTAAACAGGAGGGCTGGTTCAAAACTTCAGCTTGGGTCATTTCTATTGCTGTTCTGGTTATTGGGGGTCTTAGTGGGATTATACTGGGAAAGCTCACAGCAATTGAGTCAAAGCTCACAGACTATCAGGTGTCCATTGCGGAAGTAAAAAAGGACGTTGTTGCTCTGCAAGCCGATGTCAAAAAAATTGAGGAGCGTCATACTTGGCTGGATCAGAACGGAGTAGTAAAGAAAGCGAGGTAATTATGACACCAGATGAATTGAAAGTATTTGAGAGAGAGCAGGAAACATTTAAAAACCTTGTCCGTCACGTTGCAGAATTGACGATTGAGGTCAGGACTCAGGCGTATGAAATAAGGTTCCTTCGGGAACACATAGGAGCGGCAAAGCTATGAGTCAGAAAGTCCTCGATAGCCTTCACCCTGATTTTCGCCCTCTTGTTGTTGCGGCTCTTGCGGAACTTGAGCAGACTCACGGTATCAAGTGCGAACCTTATTGTGGACTCAGGACAATCAAGGAGCAGGACAAAGAGTATGCCAAGGGGCGTGATGCCAAAGGGAATGTCATCGGCAAGATAACGACAAAGGCCAAAGGTGGGCAGAGTCCTCATCAATTCGGCAGGGCTGTAGACGTTTGCCCGTATAAGCCACACACCAATGAGTTGTGGTGGGATGCTCCTGACGACATTTGGAACGTCATTCACCTACACTTTGAGGAGCTTGGTTATACGGATGATCGCTACCTGGACTCTGGTTATGATTGGCGATTTCGGGACGCTCCGCATGTAGAAGACCCCAGGTGGAAGGAAGATCGTGCGGCTTATCTCCGTGGCGAACTAAAGATCGTATGAACATCCTAAGAGAATGCGTTGACGAGATGAACAAACTTTGGTGGTTTCATTACGGGAGAGAGACTATGGCAGGGAAGTATTGCAAAAAGTTTGATTTTTATGTGGCTCTTGATTGGGATTGCCAGGGATGCAATGAATGTACGGAGAGTGCAAGGTGACTGACGGATTAAAATGTTTCGGTGAACAGTGCAAAGGTTGCCCACAGTTTTTTAACTGTGAGGCACATTTCCCTGACGGCTGCTGGGGGGAATAATGGCTGCTCCTTCAGTACATCAAAAGACAGGCAACTGTTCCAATCCAGAATGCAATAAGCCATTCGACAAGTCGAGCATGGTTCTCAATATCCGTTACCGTGATCCTGAGTTCCCGAACCTGATACTGAGAAGGAAAGTATGTGGATGTTGCTACAACGAGTTTTACAGTAAGGGGGAAGAATGAAGATACCTAAGAGATTAACCGTAATGGGCCGTACAGTCGAAATTGTTTATCGCACTGATCTCTTACAGGACAGGGATTGGACTGGTGCTGCTAATTATTCAGAAGATAAGATTGAACTATTGCCGATCAGCGATATTTATAAAATGTCTCCTGCAAAAGCCGAACAGACCTTTTGCCATGAACTCGCGCATTTCCTTCTTTATCATGCGGGAGGGGCTATAAACCACGACCTAAAGAGTAATACATATATCCACAAGAATGAAGAGTTCGTTGATTTGCTTGGGAGTCTGCTGCATCAGGCTCTTAAAACTATGGAGTACGAATGATGGACTTCCTAAAATCGCTTGTAGCACGTTTTCAGAGACTAACCCTTACCCTGGTATCAAAACAATGGGTGGTATTTTTCCTGGGAACGTACTTGCTGATGAACAAGTTTATTGCAGATCAGGTCTGGTTCATGCTGGCGGGTGTAGTTATTGGCGTGAATGTATTTCAAAAGCTGAAAGGAGTCTCAGATGTTAAACCTAAGTGATCTTGTAAATCCGTACATGCTCTACATTAAAATCGGAGCAGCAGTAGCGTTCCTGATGTTCCTCCTGGGGATTGCCTATTATGTCCGATCAGTGTTTCAAGAGCGCAACTCGTTGCTGGGTGACAAGGCTGCGTTGACGTTCCAGTTGGCAACAGAGAAGCAGAAGGTAGTCGTGGCTATGGAGCAACTTGCGATCTGGCAGGATACTGTTAAGAAGATGAATGAGGCTGTGAAGAATATTAAGATTCAGTCTGACGTTTATATCGAAGGAGTCGATGATGCGAAGAAACCTACTTTTAATGGTAACACCCCTATTCCTTTTATCCTGTCGGGCATGGCCGGTTTGCCCAGAACAGCCGGTGGTGGATATGAGAATTTCACTTCCAGTCGAAAGCCCTCCGCTATTACGGCCAGTGGAAATGTACCCGACAGGTGAGTATTGTCTATCCGACAGGGGCAGAAGAGACGTTCTTGTTAATCTTGAGTTGCTTCGTGTTTATGGCGCTGCTAATCAAAAAGTGATTGAAGAGTACAATAAAACGATAGGAAAATAATTACCGTCGCCTTACCCTTGCAGCCTCAAAATCAATTATATTGTCTTGAGTCTCCTTTGCTTCCAATATTTTCATGATAGCGACTTTTTGTTCTTTACTGAGGTCT
>CAJBRY010000199.1 GCA_903958085.1 uncultured Geobacteraceae bacterium | reverse complement strand
ATCGCAAATTTAAGGCAGTTCAAGCTGGCGGTCCATCCGGTGGCTGTATTCCCGCTGATATTCTGGATACGCCGGTTGACTATGATTCACTTATAAAAGCGGGTGCTATGATGGGCTCAGGTGGTCTGGTTGTAATGGACGAAACCACCTGTATGGTTGACGTATCAAGGTTTTTTCTGAATTTTACAAGAGATGAGTCTTGTGGCAAGTGTGTTCCCTGCCGTATTGGACTTAAAGTCATGCTTGATATTCTTGAGCGCATTACCGAGGGACGCGGAGAATCGTCTGACATTGAAACACTTCAGGATTTAGGCATAGCTATCAAAAAAGCATCGCTCTGTGGTCTTGGTCAGACTGCTCCTAATCCAATCCTCTCCACAATTAACTACTTCCGCGACGAATATGAAGCTCATATCAACAATAAACGTTGCCCTTCAAACTGTTGCAAAGAACTGCTTTTGTGGCAGGTTGTAGAGGAAAAGTGTGTCAAGTGCGGAGCCTGTAAAAAAGCCTGTCCAGTTGATGCCATTATTTGGGAAAAAGGACAGTTGGCTGTACTCGACAAAGAAAAATGCACAAAGTGTAAGTCTTGCTATGATGCCTGTCGCTTTATGGCTCTTGAATAGATAGCGATTAAAATCAGTCATGCACATGGTTAAACTCATTGGACAGAGGTTGAGATGGTAAATCTTACAATAGATGATAAGCAGGTTACTGCGCCCAAAACTGCAACGATTTACGAAGCAGCCAAGATGAATGGGGTTAATATTCCTATTCTGTGCCACGACAAAAAACTGAAGCCTTTTGGCGCATGCCGTATGTGTCTGGTTGAAGTTGAACAGATGAAAGGTCGTCAGATTCCTGCATGCACAACTCCTGTAACGGAGGGGATGATAATTAGGACTGCGACTCCTGACATCGTAAAAGCTCGCAAAATGGTACTTGAGTTACTGCTTCTCAATCATCCTCTTGACTGCCCTGTTTGCGATAAGGCTGGTGATTGTGACCTTCAAAATCTGACATACGAATATAAGGTTGATTCTAACCGTTTCGCCGACGCAAAGTTTAACCACGAAATTGACTATAATAATCCGCTAATTGAACGTGATATGAATCGTTGTGTTCTTTGCGGCAAGTGTGCGCGAATTTGCGATGAAATTGTCGGTTACGGCGCACTTACATTTATTGACCGGGGCATCGAAACTAAAATAGGGTGCGAATTTGAAGACGGACTTAACTGTGAGTTTTGCGGTTCCTGTATATCAGTCTGCCCGGTAGGTTCACTTCTTGCCCGTCCATTCAAGCACAAAGCCCGTTTTTGGGCGTTGACAAAGCACGAATCTGTTTGTGGATATTGTGGAACGGGTTGCAACCTTACACTTGGTGTAAAAGACAACAAGGTTCTTACAACGCTGTATAATGAAGATCAGGGATTTCATAAAGGCCAGTTATGTGTGCGCGGTCGTTTTGGTTATCAGTTTGTCAGTAGTGAAAAACGCCTGACAAAACCGATGGTTAAAAAGAACGGCAGACTGATTGAAGCAACATGGGATGAGGCACTCTCACTTGTTACCGAGAAGCTTAAGGTTGGAAGTAATGTTGCAGCCCTTGCAACGCCACGCCTTACAAATGAGGAACTTGCTCTTTTCAAGAAAATGTTGGTTGAAAATGTTGGCTCAAAGAATTTTGATCACTCTGCCGGGTATGCACATGCGGCTTTGACAGAAGGCTTTGCGAAGAGTTTCGGAATGGCTGCTTCATCCGCAAGTATTCTTGACATTCAGAAGAGTGATCTGCTTCTGGTTATAAAAACAGATGCCTATGAAACGCATCCTGTGGTTGGTTTTGAAATAAACATGGCAGTTAAGAACAAGGGCGCTAAGCTAAACATTCTATCTGATAAGCGTGGCAAGTTGTCAAAACTGCCTGGAGCAAAGACACTCCTGCATTCTCCCGGTGCTGAAGTTGCCGTATTAAATGCCATTGCAAAGATAATACTTGATGAAAAGCTTACAGATGGTAGTGCACTGGCAGTCCATGGATATTCTGAACTTGAAAAGGCATTATCCGGATTTGGCGCAGATGCTGTCGCTGCACAAAGTGGATTGAATGCAGCTGATATCAAAAAGCTGGCTTCCGAATATGCAAAAGCAGAAAAGGCATTGATTCTTTTCCCGATAGGCCAGGCATACACTGGCCATACTGCAGATTTGGCAGTTGCTTTGGCAAATCTTGCAATTCTTACAGGTAAGTACGACAAAGAAGGGTGTGGAGTTCTCTGTCTTTCTGAGAAAAACAACAGCCAGGGTGCTGTTGATATGGGATTTTATCCGCCGCAAGGCGGCCTTAATGGGCTGCAGATACTTGATGCCTGTGTGAGCGGCGTTATTAAAACTCTCTTTATAGCCGGCGAAAACCCACTAGTATCGTATCCTAATCAAAATAAGGTTAAAGCTGCTCTTGAAGCTGTGGAATTCCTGGTAGTATCAGAATTGTTTATGACTGAAACAGCGGCTATGGCGGACGTGGTCCTGCCTGTTTGCTCGTTTGCCGAAAAAGAGGGGACTTTTACCAGTACGGATCGACGCGTTCAATTTTTTAAGCCTGCTATCAGGAAGAACATTCAAATCAAAACAGACTTTGAGTTGTTCTCTGACCTAATTTCACGATTGGGAGGTCAGGCACCTTCCTCGGTTGCAGCTCAGTTTGCTGAAATTGCCGATAATACAAAAGGATACAATGGCATGGGGCATATTGCCCTTCGCAAGGAGAGTGCTCTAGCTACGGTGGTAGCTACTCCCGCTTTTAATGTTCCACAGACCACAACAGCATTTGCTCCTGAACCTGGTAAATTTGCTCTGGTTACAGGAAGCGCTTTGTATCACAGCGGTACTTTGTCTCAGTATGGTGAGGGACCGATGCACGTATGCCCGCATGGATATATTGAATTGTCAGGCAAAGATGCTGCTGCAATGAAAATTTCTGAAGACGATATTGTCTCCGTAACGTCCGCAACGGGAACTATTAAGCTAAAAGCAAAAGTTGCACTACGTATGCCTGCCGGTGTGGTATTTGCTCCTTATCATTTCAGAGAATCCCCTGTTAATGCAATTTGGAGCGGAGAACCTGTAACTGCTGTTACGATAACAAAGTAAAGTTTTTGCAGTTTATATAAACCAATTATATAAAAAGTAAAAGAAAGAGGGACAGATGGGAATCGAGATATTAGGACTGCCGCTGATGTATTACATCGCTATGCTTGCCAAGGTCCTGGTGGCTTTTGTCTTTGTGCTGCTGACCGTAGCCTACGCAACATACGCCGAACGAAAAATAATCGGCCACATGCAGGTACGACTTGGGCCAATGCGAACAGGATGGCACGGACTGCTGCAGCCGATTGCTGACGGGATAAAGCTGTTCTTCAAAGAAGAAATTATCCCAGCACAAGCTAGCACATTTGCGTTTCTTATTGCACCGCTGATTGCGCTGATTCCGGCGTTTATTACATTTGCCGTTATTCCATTTGGCGGCGTAATAGAAATAGCCGGATATAAAATTCCACTGCAGATAGCAGCGTATTATGACACCGCTGCGGGTCAGGTCTTTGATGTAAACGTCGGTGTGCTCTACATCCTAGCAATGTCTTCCCTGGGAGTTTATGGCATCGTGCTTGCTGGATGGGCCTCAAACAGTAAATACTCGCTTATGGGTGGTTTGCGAGCATCTGCACAGATGATTTCGTACGAACTTGCAGCGGGTCTTTCAATAATTGCTGTTTTCATGCTTTCCGGTACTTTGTCGCTTACCAAGATTGTTGAACTGCAGTCAGGTTTTGGTGGTTTAGAATGGTACATGTTTAAGCAGCCTCTAGCAGCATTTATGTTTTTTATCTGTTCGCTTGCAGAAATTAACCGTACACCTTTCGACCTGCCAGAGGCTGAAACTGAATTAGTATCCGGTTTCTGTACAGAGTATTCATCGATGAAGTATGCGATGTTCTTCATGGCAGAATACGCAAACATGGTAACGGTCTGCGCGCTAACAGTAACTTTATTTATGGGTGGCTGGAATGGTCCGCTGGCTACACTGTTTCCGCTGCTTGGTGTTGTCTACTTTGTCGCAAAAGTCTATTTCCTTATGTTTGTCTGTATGTGGATTCGCGCAACGTTGCCACGCTACCGTTATGACCAGTTAATGCACCTTGGCTGGAAAGTTTTTATTCCTGTTGCCCTTTTGAACATAGTTGCTACAGGTATAATTGGGTATTTTATTTAAAACGGCGGATTTACGACACGCTACTAACTGAACAAGGATGGAAATATGAATCCGATTACACCGATTATTAACGGAATGAAAATTACATTGCAGCATATGTTCATGAAACCTGTGACGCTGCAGTATCCTGATGAACGCCCCAAAGTTTCTGCAAGGTTTAGAGGATTACATGGCCTGAAAGTGTCACATAGCAAGGCAAAGTGTGTGGCCTGCTATTTATGTCCAACGGTATGTCCGGCTAAATGCATAACTGTTGAGGCAGGTGAGGATGCTAACCACGATAAGTATGCCTCCGTTTATGAGATAGATATGCTTCGTTGCATCTTTTGCGGATATTGCGTTGAGGCATGTCCT
>CAJBRY010000198.1 GCA_903958085.1 uncultured Geobacteraceae bacterium | reverse complement strand
TCGATCTGAGCGGTGGTCAGGGCGGCTATGTCAGCGGTCTCCATCGCTTTGAACTGAGTGGTGGTCATCGCAACTATGTCGGCCGTTGTTAGAGCCTGAATCTGACTGGTGGTCAGGGCTTCAATCTGCGCAGTGGTAAGTACTACCAGATCTCGACTTTCAAGCACCTGGATCTGAGCGGTGGTTAAGGCGGCTATGTCTCTGGTTTCCATGGCTAAGATCTGAGCGGTGGTGAGAGCTATTATGTTGTCTGTGCCAAGTACTTGTATATGATCGGTTCTCAGGGCAGCTATCTGATCTGTACGCAAAGCAACAACATCGGCAGTTGTCAAATCTGCTATGGTTTGAGTACCGAGAGATGCAATTTTTGCGGTGGTTAGTACTGAAATATTTGCCATGGGTGGCCTCCTGAGAGTGTCCGATTCAAAATTGTTTATATGGTCACAATAAATGAAATAAGGTCAGCAATTAAGTCAACACAACCCAATAGGCTTGTCGCTCAACATGCTGAAATTATTAATTAAACTTCAATGCCGCTTTTTATTATCCTAATCAACGGTTTTAATCGCTTTTTGGCTTATCGGTTTATCAATTCTTATTCTTAAGTATTTATTAGCTGGTGTCGTTATTTTATCGCATAAACTGAAGTGACCAACTACATGCATTTAAAAGTGTGAAATAGAATCAAGTTTACATAAATATTATAAAAATGATAATAAGTTCACTGAATACTTAAATTGGATTTGGTGAGTGAAAGCGCATTATGAACAAAATGTTTTTTATCAAAAACTACTTTCTTTCGGCTGCACTCTTTAGCTTGGTAATTAACCTACTGATTCTTTCTCCTATGATTTACGCCTTCCAGCTTTTTGGTCGGGTGATTTCAAGCAAAAGCATCGAAGCACTCTGGCTTTTGACTTTCTTGCTCCTGATAGCTCTTTTCGTCATGGGAGCTCTTGAAACTGTGAAAGCTTATATTCTAGTAGCAGCTAATAATGCCATTGATGCGATGATTTCGCCCGATCTGTTGAAAAAGATGGTTGAGGGTGCCACCTCGCCAGAGCAAAATCCTTATCATTATGCCTTAGCTGATTTGCAAGCAGTCAGAACCTTTCTCACGGGTCATGGCATGATTCAAGTAATGGAAGTATTCTGGCTTCCGGTTTACTTTTTAATTATTTTTTTGATGCATCCCATGATGTTGATGGCTCTTATTGTGGGAGCCATACTGATGTGGCTTGTAACTGTAATTACTGGCTACCTTACAGGCCCATTGCTTTCAGAAGCAAATGCGGCTAGCAGCAATACTGCCCGGTTTGTTAACTCTGCTATGCAGAATGCTGAGGTAGTGAATTCCATGGGAATGCTGCCAAGCCTCATTCAGCGCTGGTCATCATTGAATGACAGAGTCATGGTTCTCCAGACTCGTGCAAGTAACCGAGCAGGGGCAATCTCAGGTGTGTCAAAATTTCTGTCAACCTTGATCGGTGTATCAGGCATGACCGTTAGCGCCTATATTTCGCTGGACACAAAGACAATGATGAATCCCGGTCTCATGATGGCTGGCTTTATCATGTTTGGGAGGGCTATTGCCCCCATCATGTATGTAACCAACAGCTGGAAAAGCATCGTAGATACCTGTTCTTCCTATATTCGCCTTGAAAAATTTTTCAAACAGATCCGCGAAGACTCTCCTGTTTTAATGGAACTTCCTCCTCCCACTGGTCAAATCAGCCTGGAGCAGGTCACATTTGGAATTCGTGCAAGCAACAAGGTTATACTCAAGGATATTTCTTTTTCCCTGGCTGCCGGCGAAACGCTTGGCATTATTGGACCAAGCGCGTCCGGCAAGTCGTCAATGGCACGTCTTCTTGTAGGCGTATGGAAACCACTACAAGGTGTTGTCCGTATGGATGGGGCTGATATTTCCAACTGGCCTTCCGAACGAATAGGGAGATATATTGGCTACCTACCTCAAAATATTGAACTTTTTGCCGGAACAATCGCAGATAACATTGCACGGCTTGATGAACCGGACTCCGAACAAGTCATTGCGGCAGCAAATTTGGCAGGTCTACACGAAATAATTCTGCAGATGCCAAACGGATATGATACTCAGATCGGTGAAGGGGGAGATTTTCTCTCAGGTGGTCAACGTCAACGCATTGGCTTTGCGAGAGCACTTTACGGCAATCCAAAATTGCTTGTGCTTGACGAACCGAATGCCAGCCTCGACACTGCAGGCGAAACAGCATTGATCAATGCGTTGATAAAAGTTAGAATGGCAGGCGTTACAACTATTTTGATCACACACAATCCAAATTACTTAAGTCAAGTCGACAAACTGCTGATACTACAAAATGGGACTCTTGCTGCTTTCGGGCCCAAGGACTGGGTTCTGGCTCAAGCGCAGCAGGCAAAGACACCACAGGCTCAAGTGAACGCATGAATATCAAAAACGAACAAAACTCCGCCACTAAGTTTGTTGAGCGAGATGATGAAAAGTTGGGAGCAATTGCAGCCAGAACGACTACTTCCCCCATCGCTCAAGATATTTGCTCGACTAAAAACAAAAAGCATATAGTCAGCGCTGACGCCAGACTCCGTTATTCAACTATGTCAGCCCTGCCAGCCACCCTCATCGGCTTGAGTATCCTTGTTCTTTTTGCTGGAGGAACGGCACTCTGGATGTTTTATGTGCCAGTAAATGCTGTGATTTCTGCCCCTGCAGAAGTTATTTTCAAAGGCAAACGCCAAACTGTGCAACATCTTGAAGGTGGAATCGTTGAAAAGATTCTGGTTAAGGATGGTGATATGGTTCAAGCCGGACAGGCTCTGATTGTGCTTGAAGATAAACAGGTAAAACCAATTGCAAGAATGATTCAGGAACAAAACATTGCCGAGAGAGCGCAGGTATCACGCCTTGAGGCCGAAAGCAAGGATCTAAAACATTTAGAAGGTGGAGTTGGCAACAAATATGAGCAAACAGAAAGACGGCTTTTCAAAGCTCGCCAGGAGGCATATCAGAACCAGATAGAACTAATACGCATTCAGATTTCGCAGGTAAAAGAGTCCCTTAAGGGCTCCCAGGAGCGACTTTCGCTGAAAAACCAGGAGAATGCTGCCATAAGGGAGCAGCTTGCAGCAAACCAGGAATTGGCAAAAGAAGGCTATGTAACCAGATCTGTTATCCTTGATCAGCAGAGGATCCTTGCTGCAAATTCCGGCGAACGAGAGTCTATTATGGCTGCAATTGCAAGCGATAAACAACGAATCGCCGAATTTGAACAACGCATAATCAGTCTCAAATCAGATCGTGTTCAGGGGGCTGTAGTTGAACTGAAGCAGTCAGCACTACGCCGAATCGATCAGGAGGAACGAATCCGTCCACTTCGTGACACATTAGAGAGACAGGTGATTAGAGCGCCAGTTACCGGCAGGGTGGTTGGCCTGAAGGTAAGTACTGTTGGTAGCACCGTCGTGCCAAGGGAACAACTTATGGAAATTGCGCCTACCGGCGAAACCTTGATCCTCGAGGCAAAAATTGACTCAAAGGACATAAATGAGGTTAAGGTCGGACAAGAGGCTTTAGTAGGTATATCCAGCTTCGACTCCCGCATGACGCTTCCACTGAAAGCCAAGGTAACCTATATTTCCGCCGACCGCATTTCATCAACCTCTACTGGTTCGCAACCGGGACAAGCTCCAATTGTAAAATATGGCGCGCTGTTGGAATTTGAGCAAGATACACTTAACAATCTTGGGACTAATAAACTCCTTCCAGGGATGTCGGCTAATGTAGCTATATCTATTGCCCCACGAACAGCCCTCGATTATATGATAAAACCAATGCGGGAAAGCGCCAGAAAAGCTCTTTATGTCAGATAAAATGAAAAAAGCTCCAGTGCGAATACTTCACTATGTGCTTTCAATATTGATACTTATCAGCCCCTTCCTTACTGTGCCAGCGATAGCTGACTCCATTATCCGGATTATCGGCGATAGGCCATCCAGACCTCCTGAAAGTTCAGATAGCTCTGCGATTAGCGACATTCCTCCTCTCAGAGAAAGAAACAGCATAAGAATTGTGAGTGATAAACAGGCTCATACTGAAGCGCCGACGGCAGAACAACCCTTAAGGCAATTATCGAATCAAGACCCCTCACCTGTAAAAGGAATTCGCATAATCGGTGATAGGAGTGAATCCGAACAGAAAGCATCAACTGAACAGAAGATTGATGCAATACCAGAAGAGAAGAAACTGGCTAAAGAAACC
>CAJBRY010000197.1 GCA_903958085.1 uncultured Geobacteraceae bacterium | reverse complement strand
TCAAACTTATGTCTAGACCAGATGATACCTCTCCGAACACAAAACACCTTGATCTGGGTTGCGGGAATAACCCGAGAAATCCATATAAACAGGAATGCTTGTATGGAATAGACATTGTCGATATCAACCCTGAACAACATTTTAACTACACGAGATGCAATGTTTTTCTGTCCGGCCTGCCGTTCGAAGACAACACCTTCGACTCCGTTTCTGCTTTCGATTTCATTGAACACATTCCCAGGGAGATAGTCAGTAATGGAGAGATCCTTTTCCCCTTCATTGGTGTCATGAATGAAATATATCGGGTGCTTAAGCCTGATGGAAAATTTTATTCCCTAACGCCAGCATATCCCAGGGAATCCGCCTTTGTCGATCCAACCCATGTTAACATCATTACCAAAGATACCCACAGGTATTTTACTGAGCCGGAAAACATGGCGCGCAGGTATGGCTTTGTTGGAAGATTTGCGGTGATTCGCGTAGGCTGGCGTGATTTCAGAAGAGAAGCCGGCACGATGAGTTATGTCAACTACATGTTAACGCCTTTAAAAGGCTTCTTTTCCCCTAAACGGATGCAGCATTTCCTGTGGGAGTTTAAGGCCCTGAAGTAAAACTATAGGGGGGAATTAAAAGAAAAATCGCACCCCGACCAAATATGAAGTTCAAGGACATTGACTTGTATAGTTTTTTGGGCATTAAAAAATCACGTCGCACCTCGGCAGACTTATCTGTAGATAAAAACGTTATTGTCTCCGGAAAACGTGTGTCTGTAGGCCGTTACTCGTATGGTTACGAAGATGCCACCATCTACTCCTTGGGAGAGGACGGTAATATTACCATTGGTCGATTCTGCAGTTTTGCCTTCGGGCTGAAACTATACTGTGGAGTGAATCACCGGGTAGACTGGATTTCAACATACCCCTTTGGCCATGTCCCAAATTTCCCCATAAACTTAGACCCTGTTAAGGGACATCCCCAGAGCAATGGCGATATTTGCATCGGCAATGATGTCTGGATTGGCGGAGATGTAACCATTCTTAGCGGTATTACAATCGGAGATGGCTCCGTCATCGCGGCCAACTCCCATGTTGTTTCAGATGTTGCCCCCTATACTGTTGTCGGGGGAAACCCGGCAAATAAAATTAAGCAAAGATTTCCTGATGAAATCGTAAATCGCTTATTACAGATTAAGTGGTGGAATTATCCGATTGAGAAAATAAAAAGTATCGTACCGTTTCTTTGCAATCAGCAAGGTGAAATCATTTCTGATAATCTAACGCAGATAGAACAACTGCTTCAGAAAACGACCTGAATCCGTCAAGACGACTTTGCTCTGGCCAGTATCTGACGTAACAATTTTTTATATCTCAGGAAAAGGCCCTTCCATTGATAATAGAAGCGATAACTGGCAGCCTTCGATATTTGTTCATCAAAAATGGCTAGCGCGCCGGAATTCAATGCATCACGAGCCCTATTGTAGCAATCCCGCGCCCTGACATCTCGCACCAAACTATCCGAAAAGTAATGATCATGCTTATTCCTGACATAGTCCATTCCGGCAAAAGATGAAATGGAATGGGACAAATTACTCTGATGCAATCGGTGGATGCCCGCAATATGATCCCCGTTGGAAGCGGTACGATATTTTAATGAAATCCGGATTGCCAGTTCCCACTCATCCCGACCACACACCTCCGGATGCTCATCGAACCCGCCAACGTCTTCAACGGCAACCCGACGCATGATGATGGCTGATGAAAGAAACGGGTTTTCTCGATAAATCTCATCCGGCCCAGGATAGATCAGGCCGCGCTTCCTGATACCCCGGCGGTTACCCCTTGGTTCGCTGCCGCCGGAAACCCTCAGGTTGCTGGAGAGCAGAGCGACCTCCTTGTGCCCCTCCATGAACTCAAGTTGTCTCTCAAGCTTATCTGCATCCCATACATCATCTTGGTCTAGGATCGCAATATAGTCACCCTTCGAATGGGCCACGGCAAGATTTCGAGGTACTGCGGGACCTCCACTATTTACTGCCGTTTGCAGTACGCGAATTCGAGCGTCCTGCCAATGGGATATCATGCTCAATGAGTTATCGGTTGATCGGTCATCAACAATCAACCACTCAAAGTTTTTATACGTTTGGCGGATAACAGTGTGATAACAATCTTCAAGCGTGCGTTGTCCATTAAATACGCCGGTGATGATACTGACCAAGGGTGTTGTATGCATTGACTTTTGCCTCTATTGTGGAACGCGATTTGAATTACAAGACCATGTTTCGTGACGTTGATTACCCTTAAGAGTTGTACCACAAGTTAATTTAGAGTTCAGCCGATTTGTTTTCCCCGGTCAAAATGCAGAATTCTGCCGAGGTATAATATACTCCTGTCATTTCTTATTTCCTTGACATGTAATATTTTTTTTCCTAAGATCCGAGCATCTGAATTAAGATTTGCACAGTCAAGTGCCAACAATGAGTAATCGAAAAAGCTGGGAAAATTAATAATTAAGAGGAATATTTTGTGAAAATATCGGGTTTTACAATCGTTAAAAACGCTGTTTTACTTGACTATCCACTAATAGAATCAATTTTATCGATTCTACCAATCATCGATGAATATGTTGTGCTCATCGGGAAATCTGATGATGACACACTTGCACAAGTCAAAGCCATTAATAGTCCGAAAATAAAGATCATCGAAAATGAATGGATTGATCACAAGAAACAAGGCGGTGAATTTTTCAGCGAGATGACTAATGCCGCACTGAAGGAGTGTACCGGAGATTGGGCATTCTACCTGCAGGCAGATGAAGTCATTCACGAAAAAGATATTGCCCGCCTTCGCAAAATCATGGAGGATAATCTTGATAACCACAAGATAAGAGCAATTTCTCTTGAAATGCGTAATTTCCATGGCGACTATCAAACATGGAATCCATACTCACATCGCAGAGCGATTCGTATCATCAGAAATGATGGGGAAGTGGAGAGCGTTGGTGATGCCGTTACATTTACGTTGAAAAACTCATTGATACGAGACGCTATCCAGCACATGATTCCCGATAGCATCCTCAGCATCAAAAATATCTTTATATTTCATTATTCTTGGGTAAAAGATAAGCGAAAGTTAATACAAAAAGAGAATCTCATGCGTGTTCATTACTCTGGTGAAGGTGTTAAACCAGCAACGGACCATCAACTTGACTGCTATTATATAAAATTTAAGGGAGATCATCCGAAAGTAATGAACGAGCGGATTGCCGCATTTCAGTCTCCTTTTCTTCCTTATCCCAATCGTTGGCTTAATCCAAAATTTTACTTGTATCTGCTGCAACATGGTTACAAGGGACCACATTCTCGATGGTAACCCATTTTCATTGAACCGCCATTCTTGCGGCATCCAACGTATTTTTCATCAACATGGCGATGGTCATCGGCCCGACACCACCGGGCACCGGCGTGATGTGGGACGCCTTGGCGGCGACCTCGTCAAAAGCGACGTCGCCGGCCAGTTTGCCGTTAGCCAGACGGTTAACACCAACGTCAATCACGACCGCTCCCTCTTTCACCATGTCTGCGATTATCATCCCGGCCTTGCCCACAGCCGCAATGAGAACATCGGCGCGCGAGGTTACGGTTGGCAGATCTTTCGTCTTGGAATGACATATCGTCACGGTCGCGTTTTGCGCCAAAAGTAAAAGCGCCATGGGCTTGCCGACAATGTTGCTGCGCCCGACAACAACGGCATCTTTCCCGGAAAGGGTAACGCCCGTGTGGGCAATTAATTCCATGATGCCTCGCGGCGTGCAGGGAACAAACAGGGGTGAACCAGTGACAAGTCCCCCCACATTGTAGGGATTAAAACCATCCACGTCTTTGTGGGGATCAATCGCGGCAATGATTTTATCCGGGGCAATATGTTGGGGCAGGGGAAGTTGGACTAAAATACCGTGGATAAATTGATCGTGATTCAGGTCGTTGATTAAGCGCAATAGTTTTGCTTCGCTGGTATCGGCGGGAAGGTTGTATTCTCGAGAAAGAAACCCAACTTCCGCACAGGCTTTGGCCTTTCTTCCCACGTAAACTTGCGAGGCCGGATCTTCACCGACGAGCACCACGGCCAGTCCGG
>CAJBRY010000196.1 GCA_903958085.1 uncultured Geobacteraceae bacterium | reverse complement strand
ATCTTTTAATATCGAGGTGTTATAGATATGTTTTTTGAACATTTGTTTTGAAAACCATTTTATTACCGAGATAAACTGAATTAATTATTCGCCGAATTGGTGACAATTGTTGATCTTTTCATTTAATTGATAGTGTGTATTCAAAAATATTTTTAGATTGTGTCTGGAATTTTGTTACTGATGAGAGAAAAAAATATAAGGTATTAAGGTAAGAAGGAAAGTTGTTCTTGAAGAATAGATAGTTGCAGATATGTATTTGGTGAGGTGGAACTCTGACTTAACGTTTGATTCGAGGATCAAGCGCATCCCTGATCCCTTCACCCAGCAGGTTATAGGAGAGTACTGTGACTAATATTGCGAGTCCCGGAAATAGCGATAACCACCAGGCAAATTCTATGTAATCCTTGCCTGATGTAAGGATATTCCCCCAGCTTGGCGTCGGAGGTTGAACACCTATTCCAAGAAATGAGAGCGCAGATTCAGTCAAAATAGCACCGGCAATACCGAGAGTTGCCGATACAAGAACTGGCGAAACTGCGTTAGGAAGAATATGACGGAAAATAATTCGTGAATTTGAACAACCGATACAACGTGCGGCTAGAACATAGTCCATCTCTCGAATCGAGAGTGTTTCAGCTCTCACTAGACGCGCCACCCCCATCCAGCCGGTCAGACCAATCACCATCATAATGTACCAGATAGAGGGTTCCAGAAAGGTAATAATTGCCAAAATCAGGAAGAACGCAGGAAAACAGAGCATTATATCCACCAGTCTCATAAGCGCAGAATCGACAAGACCACTGAAATATCCGGAAATCAATCCAACGACTGTACCTATTGAAACAGCAATTCCAACGGCAACAAAACCAACCTTTAGGGATACTCTTGCACCGTACAAAACGCGACTAAGTACATCTCTGCCAAGCTCATCCGTACCAAACCAGTGCTGCCATGACGGAGGAGAAAGAACCTTCCAGGCATTGATGGCACTCGGGTCGTAAGGTGCAACAAGCGGTGCAATCATAGACAATAAAAAGAGAGCAAGAACAACGGCACCACCAAAAAGAGCCAATTTATTACGTTTTAATCGAGGCCAGAATATTGAATAGAAATAGGTTTGTTTGAGGTTCATACCCTACCCCTCGCCGCGTCGAATGCGGGGATCAGCGAGTGCATAGCTGAAATCGGCAATCAGGTTTCCGATAAGAGTCAAAAATGCACCAATAACTAGAATCCCCATAACAACCGGGTAATCACGCGACATTACGCCCTGATAAAAAAGCTGACCCATGCCTGGAATAGCAAATATGGTTTCAAAAATTACGCTACCGCCAATCAATCCAGGTATAGAAAAACCAAGCAGCGTAATAAGCGGCAGCAGAGCGTTGCGAAGAGCATGTTTCCAAATTACGACCCTTTCAGAGAGACCTTTTGCACGGGCTGTAGTAATATAATCCTGGCTTATTACATTCAGCACGGCGGAGCGCATGTATCTGGACAAACCTGCAAGACTTCCGAATGAGGCAACCATGATCGGCATTATCAGATGTTTTGCCAGGTCCAACAAATATGGGATAGTTCCCCAGTTATCACTGCCTAAAGTATGCAGTCCTGAAATTGGCAGCCAGCCCAGTTTTACACCAAAAAAATACATCAATAGCAGCGCCAGCCAGAAAGTCGGCACAGCAAATCCAATGAAAACAAAAACAGTAATCCCCTTGTCAAGCCATGTATCACGGCGTGTAGCAGCCATTACCCCTATAGGAATTGCCAACCCGAATTCCAGCAGAAGGGCAATCAAATTCAAAGATATTGTCACCGGCAGTCGTTCCTTTATCTTGTCCATAACCGGCCTACTGTCTGAAGAAAACGAACGCCCCAGATCAAGTCGCACAATCTTACCAACCCAACTGAAATACTGCTCATGCAGCGGTCTGTCCAGGCCGTAAAACTTAGTTAACCGCTCTCGAGCCTCTTTTCCCACCTTTGGATTCATTGCCATCTGCATCTCAACGGGTTCGCCCGGAGCCAGATGAATCACGGAGAAGGTAATAAGTGTTATACCGATCATAAGCGGAATCAGCATAAGGATGCGTTTAATGAGATATATTGTCATTATTTCAAAGCCTTCATAAAATATCCCCGCTTTGTTTGCGGATAACGTATCATATGTTTTTAAAAATGTCTGCGATATCTTGGCAACCGTTGAGTAACTTGATAAGAGCTGATTAAACATGATTTTGGAGTTAGAGGCTGCGCGGCTATACTGAAAAGAACCGTCAAGGTACATCCAGAGGCAAAATAAAAGGCGAAACCATTTTCGGTTCCGCCCCCTATTCAAAGATATTTCAAGCTGCGCAGAGTTTACGCAGATTCAACCTTGGAACCATCAAGATTCAATCCAAGCGCTTCCTTGCGAGATAGCTTGATTTTTCCATTTTTATCAACGCCAATACATTTAACCAGGACTTTGTCACCCTCGTTCAGAACGTCAGTAACAACCTTAACCCTTGCAGTATCAAGCTCAGAAATATGCACCAGCCCGTCAGTACCTGGCATTATCTCGACAAACGCGCCGAAATCCATTATTTTGCGGACGGTACCCATGTACAATTTACCCTCTTCCGCCTCATCTGTCAGGCCGCGAATCATCTGAATCGCCAGATCACAAGCTTCCTTGTTGGTGCTGGCAATATTGATGCGACCTGTATCATCGATATCAACAGTTACACCGGTTGTTTCGGTAATGTTACGGATATTCTTGCCACCAGTTCCGATAACGTCACGGATACGATCTGTCTTCACATAGATAGTTGTAATACGTGGTGCAAATGGCGACATTTCAGCACGCGGAGCGGCAAGCGTTTCGGCCATTTTACCAAGAATGTGCAAACGTCCTTCGCGAGCCTGTTTAAGTGCCAACTCCATAATTTCCTTGGTTACGCCACCTATTTTAATGTCCATCTGGAGTGCGGTAACACCTTCAGCTGTACCGGCTACTTTAAAGTCCATATCACCCAGGTGATCTTCATCACCTAGAATATCAGAGAGTATCGCGAATTTTTCTCCCTCCTTGATCAGACCCATTGCAATACCTGCTACAGGAGATGTAATAGGAATACCTGCATCCATCATAGACATGCATCCGCCGCAGACAGCCGCCATTGACGAGGAACCGTTGCTTTCCAAGGTTTCAGAAACAATACGAATAGTGTAAGGAAAATCATCATGTACCGGAAGAACAGCAGCAAGCGCACGTTCTGCCAGCATGCCATGACCTATTTCGCGACGGCCAGGTCCAAGACGGAAACTGGTTTCACCAACCGAGAACGGCGGAAAATTGTAATGCAGGAGAAAACGTTTGCGTGAACCACCGTACAATGTATCAATGCGCTGCTCGTCACTGGAGGTTCCAAGAGTAGCTGCAACCAGTGCCTGTGTCTCTCCGCGTGTGAAAAGTGCAGAACCATGGACGCGTGGGAGGAAACCGGTTTCAGTGCTGATTGGGCGGATTGTGTTGGTTGTACGACCATCAATGCGGATTCCGGAGTCAAGAATATCAGCCCGAACGCGCTCATATTCAAAATCACCCAAGAACGCCTTGATCTGCTTTGCAGAACCTTCGAATTCCTCTTTAAGAGCTTCAATTGTTTCTGTTTTGACCAGATCAATCTGATCGTGACGATCATTCTTGCCCTTGAGCTTTACCGCCTCGCCGATTCGGTCATAGGCAAGAGCCTTGACGCGTGCCAGAAGAACTTCGTCAATAACAGCAGGCTTAACAGCACGTTTCTCAATGCCGACCATTTTCTGCAGTTTTACCTGTGCATCCATTAAAGGAAGCATCGCCTCTTTGGCGAAGAATACCGCCTCAAGAAGATCTGCCTCAGATACAAATTTGGCTTCGCCCTCAACCATAATTATGGCATCTCTACTGGCGGCTACAACAATCTCAAGGTCGCTTTTTTCCAGCTCTTCAGCAGTTGGGTTGCAGATGAATTTACCATCCACTCGAGCCACTTTAGCGCCGGCAACCGGACCATTGAAAGGAATATCAGAAACCATCAGAGCTGCAGAGGCGCCAAGCATCGAAAGGATCGCAGGATCGTTATCCTGATCGGCAGAAACAACTGTAGCAATTATCTGGGTATCATTCAAAAATGTTTCTGGAAAAAGTGGACGAATCGGACGGTCGATAAGACGACTTGTCAATGTTTCCGGATCAGAAGGACGCGCTTCACGTTTGAAAAACCCACCAGGAATTTTTCCGCCGGCATACGCTTTCTCAGTATAATTCACTGTTAATGGAAAAAAATCCTGACCTTCTTTTGCTTCTTTTGATGCAACGGCAGTAACCAACACTACAGTGTCACCGCAACTTACAACAACCGCTCCACTTGCCTGTTTTGCCATTTTGCCGGTAGACAGCGTAACAGTTCTACCCCCAAACTCAACCTGAACATTTTGTTCCATTCTATAATCTCCTCTTCGGTTGCGCTGGGGCCGTCGATACAACCTCTGCAAATTCAGTGCAGAAACTCTACCCACGCCCCCAACATAAATAAAAAGGGCCGCAAAGCCCTTTTCTTAAGTGAGCATATCGAGATAACAGCAGCAGTACTCATACGTTTGCATGGGCACTGCCGAAAACTATCTACGAATGCCAAGTCTTTCGATAACAGTTTTATATCTACCCAGCTCTTTACCTTTAAGGTAATCAAGCAGACGCCTTCTCTGACCAACCAGCTTAAGAAGACCGCGACGGCTGTGGTGATCCTTCTTATGTGTTTTGAAATGCTCTGTCAGATATGTGATACGCTCGGTCAGAATTGCAATCTGAACCTCAGGGGATCCTGTATCACTGTCGTGTTTCTTGAACGCGTTGATAATTTCCTGCTTTTTTTCGGTTGCCAGCACTGTCTACTCCTCCATAGGTTTCTTTTTTGTAGTAAAGCGTATTTGAAGTGTCGCATACGATTTTCAGAGTTGAACCTTCTACCACATTGATAACAGCATGTAAAGCCTAATTATCTAAGACAAAATTGACTTACAAAGAACTGCATCTCAATTTCACGCAGTTTCGCCCATATCTTCGAGCTGAAATTCTTTGATCGCCATTTCACGCATTTTGAATTTCTGGATCTTGCCGCTGGCGGTCATTGGGTAACTGTCAACGAATTTTACATATTTAGGAATTTTGTAGTTAGCTATCCGGTCTTTGCAAAAATCCCTTACTTCGTCTTCAGTCATGCTCTGACCTTTTTTTAAGATGACTGCTGCCATTACCTGTTCGCCGTATTTCTTGTCCGGGACTCCGTATATCTGAATGTCGGATATTTTGGGGTGGGTATAGAGGAATTCTTCTATTTCCCTGGGGTAGATATTTTCTCCGCCCCTTATGATCATGTTTTTGATTCTTCCGGTGATTTTGCAGTAGCCGTTTTCATCCATTATTGCGAGGTCGCCGGTGTGCAGCCAGCCGTCAGGATCGATGGCTTTGGCGGTTTCTTCAGGCATTTTGTAGTAGCCTTTCATGACGTGGTAGCCACGGGTGCAGAGTTCGCCCTGTTTGCCTGGGGGGAGAGTTTCGTTTGTTTCTATGTCCACTATCTTGGTTTCTACGTCGGGGAGTGATCTACCGACGGTGGAGACTCGAAGTTCAAGGGCATCGTTGGTACGGGTTTGGGTTATGACAGGGGAGGATTCGGTTTGGCCGTAGGCTATGGTGATTTCACCTGCGTGCATCTCGCTGTTGACTTTTTTCATGACTTCTATGGGACAGTTGGAACCGGCCATGATGCCGGTGCGCAGGGTATTTAGATCGAAGTTTTTGAAGTCTGGGTGTTCAAGTTCGGCTATGAACATTGTGGGGACGCCGTGAACAGCGGTGCATTTTTCTTTTTCTATGGTTTGCAGCACTTTCAGGGGGTCGAATATTTCTACGGGGACCATGGTGGTGCCGTGTGTGACACAGGCCATGACTCCGAGCACGCAGCCGAAGCAGTGGAAGAATGGGACAGGGATGCAGAGACGATCTTTTTCACTGAACTTCATGCATTCGCCAATGTTGAATCCGTTGTTGACTATGTTGTAGTGGGTAAGCATGACTCCTTTGGGGAAGCCGGTGGTACCAGAGGTGTATTGCATATTGATGGTTTCGTGACAGTTAAGTCCGGCTTCTATGGCATTCAACTCGGCATCAGAAACATCTTTGCCAAGTTCAATTATGCTGTCGAAGTTGATGGTGCCTGCCGGAGTATCAGCACCGATGAAGATGACGTTCTTGAGGTATGGCAAATTGGTGGCGCTTACTTTGCATGGTTCTGACGTAGGAAGCGATGGGACAACTGTGGTTAGTGTTTCTATGTAGTCGGTGTCTTTGAAGGAGCCGACCATAAAGAGTGAGGTGGAATCTGATTGGTTAAGGATGTATTCAAGTTCGGCCGATTTGTAACTGGTGTTGACGGTGACAAGGATAGCGCCGATTTTTGCAGAGGCAAACTGGAGCAGTACCCATTCGGGGACGTTATAAGCCCAGATGGCAATGTTATCACCTTTTTTGATGCCTAGGCGGAGCAGACCTTTGGCTACCTGACGACAGGTTTCGTTAAATTGACTGTAGGTGAGGCGAAGCCCGCGCTCATGGTATACCAGAGCTTCGTTGTCGGGGAAACGAAGTGCCATCTCGTCCAGAAGCGAACCCACGGTAAATGTTAGCTGTTGAGACATAATCAACCTCCAAAAAAAAATATTATTAGTAAAAGCTGAATACTATGGGAGAGTAAAATAGAAAGTGGCACCCTTACCCGGTTCCCCTTCCGCCCAAATTTTTCCACCATGCCGAAGAATAATTCGCTGAACAGTAGCAAGCCCGATACCGGTACCCTTGAATTTACTGACATCGTGCAACCTCGTAAATACACGGAAGAGCTTATTCGCATCCTTCATATCAAATCCGTCACCATTATCCCTGACAAAATAGACCACACAGGATTCAGTCTGCTTGACGCCGAATTCTATCAATACGTCGCTTTTTCGTGAACTGTATTTCCAAGCATTGTTAAGCAGATTAATCATCACTACCTTTAGAAGCCTGGCGTCTCCTCTAACAGTTATGTCCGGTTCGACAAGAGTCATCACTATGCGATCAGGTTGTTCAAAAACCAGTTCTTTCAGTGTCTCATCAGCAATTTGGCTAAGATTTACCAAGTCGGTTGCTATATCAGCCCTAGTCAACTGAGACAGATGCAGAAGTGCATCAATCATGTCATTAAGCCAGGTTCCCGATTCATATATTCTGGTAATATACTCTTTTAGATCGGGATCAAGATGGTTGTCTTCATCAAGCAGAAGCTGGCAATAACCTGAAATTCTGGTAAGCGGCCCCCGCATGTCATGAGAAACGGAATAATTGAATGATTCAAGCTCACTGTTCAGCGCTGCAAGCTCAACGGTCCTCGAACTTAGCTCGTCATTCAGCTGGTTAATTTGCTGAAAATGCATCAGGTTCGTTTCTTCGTTTATTTTACGCTGGGTAATATCCCTATCAAACCCTAAAATATATTTTTTGCCATCCACAACAATCAGTCCAGCATGCATTTCAATAGGAAACTGCGTCCCATCCTTCTTCAAATGCCATATTTCTCTATTTAGCCATTCCCCGGATAGTACCGTTTCAGTAAGTTCACCCACAATTTTATTAGTCTCTTCAGAATTCAGGTCAGTGACCCGCAAATTGAGAATTTCGTAGAGGGTATATCCATGCAGATCTGCAGCTGCCTGATTTGCAGCCACTATCCGACCGGCTTCATCTCCCTCCACGCCAATAATGATTATAGCATCAGGAGCACGATCAAATAACAAACGATAGCGTTCTTCACTCTCACGAACTCTACTTTCGGCACATTGAAGAGAATCCAGCATACCGTTAATTGAATCAGACAGATCATTAAGTTCGTCCTTATGATCCGTCTTCGGTATTCGAACTGAAATATCACCCTGCTGTGAAATTTTTGACGTCATTTTAATTAGAGAAGTAAGCCTATTAAGTATTGTACTGCGAATGTAAATAAGCATTACGCAACAAAAAACTCCTCCAATAAAAAGTAAGGAGCAAAGGACATAAATAATCGAAGCCTTGCCATGTTTGTATATGACACGATCTTCCGTGACTTTTAGAAGCAGAACAGGATTACCAAAGAAATCCTTGTATAGCGAATAACCAATAACCGTATCGCTATTTATTACATCAACGGGACTATCTATTCCTTTTGAAATCGAATTTAGTGCAGAAACCATATCAGGAGTGTTGGAATGTTCAGCAACCAGCACCAGATCGATTACTAGCTCGGTAAGGGCGGTAGCT
>CAJBRY010000195.1 GCA_903958085.1 uncultured Geobacteraceae bacterium | reverse complement strand
TATAACCTTCCTTGTCGAGATAATGTTCAAGCAGAGCTCGTGAAATTGGGTCGTCTTCTGCAATAAGGACATGTCTCAGCAACTGTTCCGGGGTCATATTCCACCCAGGCAGAGATATTTGACCTCAATAAATTCTTCAATCCCGTAGCGGGAACCTTCTCTTCCGATTCCAGACTCCTTAACGCCGCCGAATGGAGCGACTTCGGTTGATATCAGCCCGGTGTTTATGCCGACCATGCCGTATTCCAAGGCCTCGGCAACTCTCCATACACGGCTGATGTCGCGGCTGTAAAAATATGATGCCAGTCCGAATTCGGTATCATTTGCCATTTTTATAGCTTCTGCATCACTCGAAAATTTGAATACCGGTGCCAGTGGGCCGAAAGTTTCCTCTCGGGCAACAAGCATATCGGAGGTGACATCGGCAATTATAGTCGGCTCAAAAAAACTGCCGCCAAGTTCATGTCTCTTGCCGCCGCAGACAATTCTAGCGCCTTTGGCTATCGCATCGTTTATGTGTTCTTCAACTTTCTCCACGGCAGCCATATTTATAAGAGGCCCCTGTTGAACCTCGCCGGTCAGGCCGTTGCCAACGCGCATTTTATGAACTGCAGCAGAGAGTTTTTGCAAAAATTGATCATAAACTACTGATTGCACCAGCAGTCGATTGGTGCAGACACAGGTCTGGCCTGTATTACGATACTTTGATGCAATAGCTCCATCAACTGCAGCATCCAGATCTGCATCATCAAAAACTATAAATGGCGCATTTCCGCCAAGCTCCAGAGAAACTTTTTTTACAGTGGCTGCACATTGCGCCATCAATTCTTTTCCGATTTCGGTTGAACCGGTAAACGTAAGTTTCCTAACAAGAGGATTTGAGGTCATTTCGTTGCCAATTGCTGAGGCTGAACCGGTGATTACACTGAATACACCAGCAGGTATTCCGGCGCGGTCGCCAAGTTCGGCCAGTGCTAAAGCCGAAAATGGAGTGGCACTGGCAGGCTTCACAACCATAGTACATCCGGCAGCCAGAGCCGGCCCAGCCTTTCTGGTGATCATGGCAGCCGGAAAATTCCAGGGGGTGATAGCTGCACAGACCCCAATAGGCTCTTTTATTACGACAATTCGTTTGTCAGAAGTATGACCGGGGATTGTATCACCGTACAGTCGTTTACCCTCTTCGGCAAACCACTCGATAAATGAGGCGGCATATGCGATTTCGCCTTTTGACTCAGCCAGTGGTTTTCCCTGTTCTGCCGTCATAATAACAGCAAGGTCCTCCTGATTGGACATGATCAATTCAAACCAGCGTCTTAGAATTACCGAACGTTCCTTTGCCGTTTTGCTTCGCCATGCCGGTAAAGCCAAGTTAGCTGATGAAATTGCAGAACCAGTTTCTTTACTGCCCATTTTGGGTACGGTTCCAATAATTTCACCGGTAGCAGGGTTTGTTACTGTCAATGTTTCGATATTAGCGGCATTTTCCCAGCATCCTCCAAGATAACATTGATTTTTAAGAAGGGTGTGGTCTTTCAATGGTAGCATCTGTAAACTCCTGTTAATAAATTGATTATTGAAAAAGGCCGCTCAAATTCGAGTAGCCTTTTATTTTTCTTGACGCAAATCGCTGAATTTTCAATGTTTCTTGCTGAAATCCCGGAAGGATCCCTTTGGGGGAAGCGGCAACTGTCTTTTTGGCATGGTGGCATCCCAGATAACTTTTGACAGACTTCGTTCAATTGGAGACATCGTAATCGCCAGCAGAAAAATTGCCACGAACCCAAGAGCAAATATCAGGAGCATACCGATCGACACAAGAATTGCTTCCACAATGAGTGGCATAACCGACCCCGAAATACCGTAATGGCGTTAATACTTGTCTCAAGTATACACGATGACAATAAAATTGAAAGAGCTGATTACAAGGCAGAATCTAAAGAGTCTTTGGAAGTAAAATAATGTGGAATAAAAAAAGGGTGCAATTTTTTTGAAATTTGGGGTATTCTTTCAAAGTTAATGAAGGAGCATTGAATTGCGTTACACATTTTGAATATAACCTTATGGAGATGCCATTGACGACCACCGAACGAAGCTTTACCAACAACTTATGGGAATTTTTCTGCTCTCTTAAACTAACTCTTTTTCTGCTGATTTCGCTGGCTCTGACGTCGATAATCGGTACCGTGCTGCCACAGGGTGCATTGCCTCCCGAGTATGTTGCATCAATAAGTCCCTCGAAATTACAGATATATTCGAAGCTTGGTTTTTTCGATATGTATCATTCCTGGTGGTTCATTGCCCTGTTGTATGTATTCAGTCTGAATCTTGTTTCCTGTTCAATTAAACGCCTTCCGCATGTGTTTAAGTTTATTAGTGAGCCGGCACTTGTTCTTGCTGATGGGATGCGTAATTCATTTCCATTAAAAAAGGAAATTTCTTTTTCTGCCTCCGTTGAAAAAGGGAAAGAACAGTTAGCTGAGTTTCTTGGGAAGGAATTTTCCGCGCCTCAAATTTCCGAACATAACGGTGAATTTCACCTTTTTGCCCAGAAAACAGCCTGGTGTCGTCTGGGGGTCTATGTTGTTCATTTCAGCATTCTGGTAATATTTGTCGGTGCAATTATAGGTTCTCTTGGCGGATATAAGGGGTTTGTTAATATTGTAGAAGGGACCAGTGTCAATTCATTTGAAGGTCGTAACGGTCAGCAGATGCCACTAGGCTTTGAGCTGCTTTGTGAAAAGTTCAGCGTAGAATTTTATGCAACTGGTGCCCCTAAAGAATTTAAAAGCATACTTACTGTTCTGGAAAACGGGAAACCTGTTCCCGGATATTCCCAGGTTAAAGTTATTGTGAATGAGCCTTTGACCTACAAGGGAATTACTTTTTATCAGTCAAGCTATGGCCCGGCTAACAATCCATCAGCCTTTTTCTTTTCGGTCAGGCAGCGCGCTGGAGGAAAAACTGAGGAGATTGTCCTGCGCCCCGGTATAGAAACAGCTCTTCCAGATGGTCGCACGGCCACAATAGTTGATTTGACTGACAACCCTGGAGAGGGTTTGGCGGCGCTTCTTTCCGTAGGAAGAAAGGGAGAGGAACCGAAATTATTCAAGGTGATGAAAAGCTTTCCTACAATGGATGAAATGCGTGGAGATAATCTGATATTTTCTTTTATTGGAACCGATGCCAAACAGTATACCGGTTTGCAGGTTGCCAAAGATCCTGGAGTTTGGGTGGTCTGGCTTGGTTGCACTCTTATGGTGATTGGAATTGCGGTTGCTTTCTTCATGTCTCATAAACGGATCTGGATCGTGGTGTCCAAAGGGCACGCACGGATGTACGGCAATGCAAGTAAAAACCAGGCGGCGTTTCAAATGCAGTTCGAAGATCTTTCTGAAAAGTTTCTCAAAACTAAAATCTAACGGAGGTTATCTTGTTTATGACCAGTTCTATGCTTTTTAACATTGCAACTTTTACATACCTGATCTCGATGCTTGCTTTCTTTGCTTTCCTGGGAAGCAAAAACAAATCGCTCGGCTTGGCAGGCAGTTTTATCGCTTACGCCGGTCTTGCCGTGCAGACTGTGGCTATCGCCCTTCGCTGGAAAGAATCTTACGATATGGGCGTCGGTCATGCTCCGATGTCCAATCTGTATGAGTCGATTGTATTCTTTGCCTGGACGATTGTTCTACTGTTTGCATATATAGATATTCGTTATAAGTATCGTATTGTTGGGGCGTTTGTCATTCCGTTTGCACTTCTGGGTATGGCGTGGGCACAGCTTGGCATGAATACTGGAATTGAACCGCTTGTTCCTGCGTTGCAGAGCAACTGGCTTTTATACCACGTTATCACATGCTTCCTCGGTTATGCGGCTTTTGCGGTTGCCTGCGGAATTTCAATCATGTATCTGATTAAAACCGCTGTTGAATCTACAGAAACATCTGCAACTGCCGGTGGACTGATGTCCATGTTTCCGCCGCTCAAGGTGCTCGATGATCTTAATTACCGTGCGATTATGATAGGTTTTCCCCTGCTTACGCTAGGTATTATAACTGGAGCTGCCTGGGCAAACTATGCATGGGGAACATATTGGAGTTGGGATCCAAAAGAAACCTGGTCACTGATAGTCTGGTTTGTCTATGCGGCTTTTCTGCATGCCCGCATTACAAAAGGATGGGTCGGAAAACGTGCTGCCTGGCTTTCAGTCATCGGTTTTGCCGCAACCATTTTCT